>JAGPBG010000158.1 GCA_018063485.1 Cypionkella sp. | reverse complement strand
CTCGTGCCGCGGCATCAGGGGCAGTTTTGTCAGATCGACTCCGTCGAAACGCACCTGGCCACTGGTCGCCTCAACCAGATTGATGATCGCCATGCCGGTGGTGGTTTTCCCCGAGCCGCTTTCGCCGACAATGCCCAGAGTCTCGCCGCGTTCAAGCGAGAACGACACACCATCCACCGCGCGGATCGGCGCCCGCCTGGCGTTGAAATGAACCTTGAGCCCCTCGACCGTCAACAAGGGGGCCGGGTTGTTTGCCGGGTTGAACATACCATGGCTCCCAGCTTGATGCAGCGCGTCATCCGGCCGGTCGCAAAGGGGTGAAGCTCGATGTCGCGCAGCGCACATTCTGGGCCAGCAAGCGGACAACGCTCCCGAAAGGTGCAGCCAGCCGGCAGATTGGCAAGATTTGCCACCATGCCGGGGATTTCATGCAGCCGATGCCGCCCGTTGGCTGTCCGGCTGCCCAGCTTTGGCACCGAGCGCAAAAGGGCGCGGGTATATGGGTGCTGCGGGTCTTCGAAAATCTCGAACACCGTGCCGGTTTCCACAACCTGGCCCGCATACATCACCACCACCCGCTGCGCCATTTCGGCAATCACGCCCAGATCATGGGTGATCATCAAAACCGCGCTGCCAAATTCCTCTTTCAGACCCAGAATCAAATCCATGATCTGGCTTTGGATGGTCACATCCAGCGCCGTTGTCGGCTCATCCGCGATCAGGATTTCCGGGTTGCAGGCCAGCGCCATCGCAATCATCACGCGCTGGCGCATCCCGCCCGACATATGGTGCGGATAGTCCCTTACCCGCTTTTCCGGCGCTGGGATCTGCACCCGTTTCAGCATGTCGATCGCCCGCGCCATTGCCTCGCGGCGACCGATGTTCAGATGCCATTGCATGACTTCAGAGATCTGCTCGCCCACGGTCATCAACGGGTTCAGCGAGGTCATCGGCTCTTGGAAGATCATCGAAATCCGGTTGCCCCGGATCGAGCGGATATCGGCGTCGCTCTGCGCGAGCAGATCGGTGCCTTTATATTCAACCCGCCCGCCTGAAATCCGCCCCGGTGGTGATTTGATCAACCGCATGATCGACATGGCGGTGACACTTTTGCCTGATCCCGATTCCCCGACGATGCCAAGGGTTTCTGATGGATCAAGGCCAAAAGATACCTTGCGCACAGCTGGAACAACGCCCGCTGCGGTATGGAAATCGGTTTGCAAATCGGTCACTTGCAGAAGTTTTGCCGCATTGGGCATGGGTCGTCCTTTCCTGTTCGTACGCCCAAATGGGTTACTTGCTGTGTTTCAGAACGCTCTTGGGATCCAGAATATCGCGCAACCCGTCGCCAAACAGGTTCAGACCCAGAACGGTGATGAAAATCGCCACGCCGGGAAAGATCGACAGCCATGGCGCGCTGAAAAAGAAGTCCCGCGCCGACGACAGCATGCCGCCCCAGCTTGGCGTTGGCGGTTGCGCCCCCAACCCCAGGAAGGAAAGCGCCGCCTCCAGCAAGATCGCTTCGGCACAGCCCAGCGTTGCGATCACCAGAACCGGCCCCAGCACATTGGGCATGATCTGCCCGAAAATGATCGAGAATTTGCTGTAGCCCAACACGACCGAAGCATTCACATAATCGCTTTTCTTGATCGACAGCACCTGCGCCCGCGTCAAGCGGCAGGTATAGGACCAGTTGGTCAGACCCAGCGCCAGATAGATGTTGAACAACCCCGGCCCCAATGCGGCCATGATTGCCAAAGCAAAAACGATGACCGGGATCGAGAGCATGATATTGGTCACGCCCATGATCAGATCATCCCAGAACCGGCCAAAATAGCCTGCGATCAGCCCAAGCGTGACGCCGATGATGGTGTTGATGACCTGTGTGATCAGCCCGACGCTGAGCGAGACGCGCGCACCGTAAAGAACCCGCGAAAAGGCATCGCGCCCATGCGAGTCTGTGCCAAAGAGATGCTCGCTGCTGGGCGGCATTTCCATCATCATCAGATCGGCATCATTGATCGGATCATAGGAGGTGAGCATTGGCGCAAACACTGCGACCAGCGTGACCAAGAGGATGATCACCCCACCAAAGAACAGGTTCTTTTGCTGAAAAACGCGCGTCAGGGTCATTTGAAATCAATCTGTGAGTTGATGACGTTGTAAAGCAGGTCAATGATCAGATTGACGATCAGAAACACCATGACGATCACCAGCAGGCAGCCTTGGGCCACCGGAATATCGCGCTGAAAGATCGACTCGACCAGCAGCGATCCGATCCCCGGCCAGGAAAATACCCTTTCTACCACAACGGTTTGTCCGATCAGCGAACCAAACAGCATCCCAGCGGTGGTCAGGATCAGCACGAAGGCGTTGCGAAAGACGTGTTTGTAGCTGATCCTGAACTCTGACAGCCCTTTGGCGCGCGCAGTTCGGATGTAATCCGCCGACAGAACCTCGATCACGGCGGCGCGGGTGATACGGGCCAGCAGTGCTGTATACCCCACACCCAGCGTCACAGCCGGAAGCACCAGATTGGCCAGCGCCCCATCGCCATAGCCCGAGGTAGGCAGCAAATGGACCATATAGGCAAAGACATACATCAACACGATGCCCAGCCAGAATTGTGGAATTGAAACGCCGACAACCGCGATCACCGTTGACAGCAAATCAACCCATGTCCCCTGCTTCAGAGCTGCAAAAAACCCCAAGGGAACCCCCAGCAGCACCGCAATACCGATGGCGGAGAAGGCAAGTTTTAGCGTCGCACCAAGCCGTGCAAACACCACCTCGGAAACATCATAGCGCCGCAGATAGGATTGCCCCAGATCACCCTGCACCAAATTGCCAAGATAGGTGAAATACCTGATATAGGCTGGCTTGTCCAAACCCAGATCAATCTTCATTTGCGCAATAACACTGGGGTCCAGCTCCAGCTTGCCGGCGGTGCTTAAGGCGGCGTTGCCGGGGATCAGGTTCAACAACACGAACATGATCAGCGTGATGCCAAGGATGGTCGGGATGAACTGGAGGATGCGGCGAATTGCGAAGGAACGCATGGTAACTGCCTTTGCTCTGCATGGGACTGGTTCTGCCCATATGACAGGGGATGGCAACCAAACCAGATAACGCGGGCAGACGGAACCCCGCCTGCCCGCGTTCAGCAAGTTACTTGCTTGCGCGTGGCGAGGATTTGTCCACCCAGACATCGGCCATATCCTGATACATGATCTCGACCGAGACCGGTTGCAGACCATGAACCCATGGCTGAACCACCAGAACCGCCTTGTTGTAGTTCAAGAGCCAAACCGCAGCATCGTCGCGGAAAACAGCATCCGCCTGTTTCAAAAGTTCATTGCGGGCGGCCACATCAGTTTCGGCCAAAGCCTTGTCAAGCAAAGCATCATACTCGGGGTTGTTGTAATGCGCATAGTTGCCCGAGGTGTTTTCGGTCTTGGAGTGCCAGCGTTTCAGCGCCTGCAACGGCTCTGGGCCAGATCCGAAGGACCAGATGATGCCTTGATAATCATCCGCCACCAGCTTGTCATACAGGATGCCTTCTTCCAACTGTTGGGTCGTCAGCTTGATATTGATCTTGCTAAGGTATTGCCCAACGATCTCGGCCACAGCCACGCCGTAGGATTGGTTGGCAGAGCCTAGGACTGCCAGATCAAAGCCGTTCTCGTAACCGGCCTCTTTCATCAGCTCTTTGGCTTTTTCCACATCATAACCCAGGGCCTTGCCATCCTTGTCAAAGGCTTCGGAGGACGAGGGCAACCAACCAATCGCGTTATAGGCCTTGCCGCGCAGGAACTTCTGGTTGATGGCATCTTCGTCGATGGCAAGGCTGATCGCCTGACGCACTTTGCGGTTGGCAAGCGGCTCGTATTTCTGGTTCCAGACGATCAACCGGGTGAACATCTCTGGCACTTCGATCAGATTTTTGGCATGTTCCGGATCATCCTTGAAGCCGCCGTATTGTGCCGCCTCGATGATGGTTGCATCCAGTTCACCAGCGCGAAACGCGATGTCGCGGGCGGCACCTTCCTGCATGATCTTGTAGACCACCGAGTCCAGATAGGGCAGACCTTTCTCATAGTAGCCGTCATATTTGACCAGGGTAACTTCGCTACCCGGCACCCATTCCTTGAACTTGAACGGGCCACTTCCCACCGGCGTCAGCCCGAATTGGTCACCCAACCGTTCGACTTCTTCCTTTGGCACGATGGCGGTGCCGGGGAGGTAGAAATGATACGCAGGGTCGATCTTTTCGGTCAGCGTGATCGAGAAGGTCTTGTCGTCAAGAACCTTGACCCCCTCCAGCGCCGCCGCCTCGCCCTTCTCCAGCTCTGCCGCACCGACGATCACCTGAATCTGCCCCGAAGACGGGCTGACGGGCTTCATCGTCAACATGCGGGTGAAGGAATAAGCGATGTCGTCAGCAACAACCTTGCGCCCGTTGTGGAAGGTCATCCCGTCCTTCAACGTGTAGGTATAGGTCAGGCCATCCTCCGAGGTGACAACCGAATCCGCCATCTCCAGCACCGGCCGCTGGGCCTCGGCGCTCCACATGTAAAGTGTGCGGAAAATGTTGTTGGTGACCAAAAGATCCTGCTGTTTTGCGGTCTTATGTGGATCAAGGGTCAGGATGCTTCCATCGTAGGGAGCAACAAAGTTGAATGTCCCTCCGGTTTCGGTGGCATAAAGGGGGAAACTGGTGCCGATGACGGCGACACAGGCAAGCAGGCTGCGACGAAGTGTATGTTTCATTCTCTTCCTCCAGGTTGGTTTCTTGTTGCGATGAGCAGTTAACGCGCTTCACCTCGACAACCCCGGGTGCAGGCGAATCCACGACCATCTAGCCACTTCGCTGTGGCGTTGGCAAAACCGTATGACCCAAACACAATCATGTCAATAATCATAAATCAAATTTCATTTGCATATTTTAAAGTGCTCGCCGCAGAATGACGGCATAGCGGCGCCGACTTGGGAGCAGAGCGCATGATTTTTTCGGGGTCAGGGCCGTTATCAGACCAATGCAAGCTTATCCCCGTTCTTTCGACACTGCCATTGGATCACTGCGCGCAGGCGGCTGGGCACCCGTCCAAGGCCGGGCATGGATGCAAGCTGGGACTTGCAGTCTTGCACGGCCTTTAACCTGCGGGCGTTCACATGTGTCGAAACCAGGGCTGAAGGTGTAAAGCGCAACGCGGCTCCCGCCATATCCTGTCCAAAAAATGGTGGGCAGCATTTTCGGGCAGCAACAGAACCGATCTCGATCCGGCTTGTTCCCGCAGCTGAAAAAGTCGGCGCTCCCTGAGCGGCTTTTCGGCATAGACCTTCGGCAGCTTGTGGTGATTGATGTCAGCGGTGGCTACCCCGATGGCCCCGGTTTCGCCGGCATCCCTGGGTTGATTGCACTGCCAACGCCTGAAGCCGCAGCCGAACCGCCTGCGCCAAAGGCACTGTTGCGCGGCCTGGTGAGGCTGATCCCGCCGCAGCGGATCGATCTGTTCCAGGAACGCCTGCCCGCCAAGATGGAGATGGTTCTGGTCGCCAGGACCAGGCGCCCAGTGCGGTTGAGGCCCAGCGCGGCAGAGCCCTCGAACCGACTTTTGCAATCGCCGCGATACCTGCGTGAAAGATCTCGGCGGTATGGGCGGCCGATACCAGCGACAGCGCCGAAACCGCTGACATGAACGGCGAAAGGCGGATTCCGACAAAAGGCAAGGCATGGTAGATGATGATCAGCAACACCAGAAGCGGGATGGAGCGCATGAAGTTGATGTAGATCTTGGCCAACACCTGCACCCAGACCGGCGCATAAAGCCGCATCAGCGCAAGCGCCAAGCCCAGCACGAGGCCCGCAATGATGCTGACCACGCCAAGTTGCAGCG
>JAGPBG010000157.1 GCA_018063485.1 Cypionkella sp. | reverse complement strand
CGCTTTTGCAGCCCGGTCGGCATCTGACCGAATACGGCCTTGCCACCGAAGCCACCGATAGCCCGCTTTACCGCGCCAACGGCTATTGGCGTGGCCCGATCTGGGCCCCCACGACGGCGCTGTTTGTAGATGCTCTGAACCGCTGCGGTGAAAACGCGGCAGCCCTTCAGGTAGCCCGGCGCTATTGCCAGATGTGCAACACTTCGGGCATGGCTGAAAACAACGATGCGCTGACCGGACAGGGCCTGCACGATCCCGCCTTTGCCTGGACATCTGCGGTCTTTCTGCGGCTGGGTGAATCCTTGCTCGCTACCGATGCTTGACGTGGAATTTACGTTCGATCGAGGCAATCAGACTGGCCGCGACCAGCGTCAGCAGCAGATAGAAGATCGCCGCCGAATTATAGGGTGCAAAGGGCAGGAAGCTGGCCGATTGAAACTCGCGCATGCGCTGGGTTACATCACGTATCGACAGGATCGAGAGTAACGAGGTGTCTTTCAAGATGGCGATAAACTCATTTCCCAAGGGCGGAATGATGATGCGGAACGCTTGCGGGACGATCACCAGACGTGCCGTCTGCCAACCTGTCAAGCCCAGGCTGCGGGCGGCCTCGATCTGACCCACCGGCACCGCCTTGATGCCCGAGCGGAAAATCTCGGCCAGATAAGCCGAATAGGCCAGCGCCATGGCGACAATCCCGCGCAGCATGTTCGGCGGATCAATAAAACCGCCGGTTGATTGCTTGATCGCGCCGCTTAACGGCAGGCCGATATAAAGAATGATAACCAGCATCGGAATGCCGCGAATTGTGTCGATGATGAATTCTGCCCCCACCGAAAGCGGATGGCGCGTGTGCATATAGCCGCCAAGCGTCAGCAGCCCGATCATCAACGCCAATACTGAAAAAGCAGCACCTGCCGCCTTGTTGCCATCGGGCAGGGCTGCTGTCTGCCATAGCTCGGCCACCCCGTTGGGCAGATTGGCCAGCGGAACCAAAGCCGCCGACACATCTGGTTGAGAGGTCAACGCCGCTACAGCCGCCGCAGGATCCTTGGCGGTCTTGAGAGGCATATCCTCGCTGACAGCCCCTGGAAACCGCCCATAGCGCACCGCATCAATCAGGGCTTGTGGCGTGCCGGGCGCGACCGCAACCTTGCCCTCAAGACTGCCCACCAGGGCAAATTCGGCTTTGGGCTGGGCAAACTGCCAAACAGCCGCCACAACCGCCGCCAGCACGATGAAGGCAAACATCGGAAAGGTCCGGCGCACAGGGCTTAATTGCATCAAGCCGATCCAGATCAGCCCCAGACCAACGGCGAGAAAATAGGCCATGATCGCCGCGCGCAGGGTGATCGCCACCCCCGAGGCAAAGCCAAGATAGGCGAAAAGCAGCAGGTAAATCAGCCCGGCTCCATTGATCGCTCGAACAAACCAACGGCCCAGATCGCGTGCAGCCCCCTGCAGCCATAGCGCAGCAAAGCCCAAGAGATTCAGGATCAGATAGATCAGGACGGCGCGGTGAAACAGCGCGTCAGTTGCGGCAAATGCCATATCCGTCAGCCTGCGCGGGGTCTCGCCTCGAACCACAAGATCCGAGGTGAAACCATCCACCGCGTTGGCAACCACTGAGGCGGCGAAGGGCAAGCCCGCACCACCAAGCAAGAGGCCAGCGCTTGTGATCGAGATCAAGGCGGCAATAATCGCCCAGATCGGGCGTGACAGATGCCATTGCGCCACCGCCAGCCCCGCCCCAAACGCCATCAGCACAAGGCAAAACCCGATCAGCAGATCTTTCGCTCCGGCATCAATCCCGACGATGGCCGAAAGCGAACGGCTGTAGTCGGGACTGCTGACAAAAAGGTAAATGATGAAAGGCATTGCAAAAAGAATCACCAGATTGCTAGGCCGCAGCTTGGTCAGAAACATGGTGATCCCATATGCCGTTCTTGCTCAATGTGCCGGGGCAGGTCAGACCCGGCACCTTTGTTTATCAGTACAAAACCGTTATTTCGCGGTCCAGTATTTTGCGATCAACGCATCCAACGTGCCATCGGCCTTGATCTCGGCCAGCCCTTCGTTGAATGCTGCCACATTCGGATCGCCTTTGCGGAACACCAGGCCCAAGGGATCCGATTGCAGATCCTTGATTCCCACCACCAACTCGCCGGCGAACTCCTTGTCATAGGCCGGGCCATTGGCACCATTGATCACCACGCCATCGACATCGCCATTTTTCAGCGCCAGCACCGAAGCGTTGAAGGTGTCATAAGCCAGAACATTGCCATCCCCGACAATCGAGTTGGCCAGTTCGGCATCGGTGGTGTTGGCCTGCGCCGACAGCTTTTTGCCATTGGTCTTGAAATCATCCAAGGTCAGGCCCTGATCGGCGGCGCGCACCAGAATGGCTTGGCCGTTGATGATATAGGGCTCGGTGAAATCCATCACCTTCTGCCGCTCTTCGGTGATTGAGACCCCCGAGGCCACCATGTCAAAGCTGCCCTGATCCAGCGCCGCAAAGATACCATCCCAGCCGGTGGTGATAAATTCAGCAGTGCAGTTGATCTTGGCGCAGATGGCGTTGACCACATCCACGTCAAAACCGGTGATCTGGCCGGTGGCGGTATCAATGAATTCCATCGGTGGCGAGGTCGTGTCAGACCCGACCTTCAATGCCGCACCCCCCAGATCCGCCGCACTCAACGGCCCGGTCACCAGCGCAAACGCCAGTGCGATCGAGATTTTCTTCATCATGTCATGTCTCCCTTTTTGACAGCAGTTGATTGTTGAACCTTATCCACCCAGTTGATCGGTCTGCCGTATCACCAATTCAGGGCGAAACATCTTTGCCAGTTCCGACGGGCTTTCCCCTGCCAATCGACGCAACAGAAAAGCACCGAGCCGCTCGCCCAAGCGCGCGATCGGCAGGTAGAGCGTGGTCAGAGGCGGGGCAAAATAGGCACTGACATTGATGTCGTCATAGGCAATCACCGAAGCGTCCCGCCCCACGATCAGGCTCAATTCGGCCAATCCTGCCAGCACACCCAGGGTTGTGGCTTCGTTGACGCAAACAAACCCGGTCGGCGGATTGTCCCGCGCCCGCAATTCCAATGTGCTGGCCTTGCCAAACCGTGCCGTCAAATCCCCCGAAATGATCAGATCATCGGAACAGGACACTCCGGCTGCCGCAAATGCGGCCCGGAATCCGTCGATTTTGGCCAGGGCATAGGCCATTTCTTCTGGCGGATTAACCAAGGCAATCCGTTTGTGGCCGCCAGCAAGCAAGCGTTCGGTTGCGGCATATGCCGCCCATTCGCTGTCAACATCAACATAGGGATAGACCAATGGTCGTCGGCACCGTCCCATGGTCACAAAGGGAAAGCCTGCCGCAAGCAAATAGTCGATCCGCGCGTCATTGGCGCGGATGCCCGAAAAGATCAGCCCATCGGCCAGACCCTGCGCAACTATCCTGCGTGCCGTTTCCAGCCCGTCTTCGGCGTCGCGCACGATATGCACGGCCATGCGGTAGGGCGTCGCTTCCAGCGCCGCACTGATCCCCCCAAGTATCTGGGTATATTCGACGCCATCCCATTCGAAATCGGTCGCATTGGTAACCGGCATCAAAACCGCAATCTGATAGGTCAGCCCCGTGCGCAAGGACATCCCGCGCAGACTGGCCTGATAGCCGATCTTTTCCGCAGCATTGCGGATCAGTTGCTTGGTTTCCACTGTAACCACCGGCGAATCATTCAGCGCCTTGGAAATAGTCGCAATCGAAAACCCGGTCTCTTGCGACAGGGTTTTGATCGTGGGACGGCGCTTTGTGCTTTCTGGCCTTGGTTTTTTCATGGTGCCTCTGACTGCCTGCGCCTTTGAAAGGCGCGAACCTGTGGCGGCGTGCCTTTCAACATTAGCGTGAAATAAAAACGATTTCAATCGTTCGATTCAACAGGCCGGGCCTGCTTGTCCGCATTCTTTGCGGGCAATGTTGTCAAATGCCCCGCGCTGCCCGATACTGGCGCGATGACAAAATATGCCTTTCAAATTGAAAACGCCGTCGCCCTGCGTGGATCTATCTCGGTTGGAGAGTTGTCCGATCTCTTGGGAGTGTCGGATCAAACCATTCGACGCGTAATTCAGCCTTTGGTCAATGAAGGCAAGGTGCGTAAAGTTCATGGCGCGATTGTCTCGGTCGACAAGCCGATAGACGCGCCGTTTCACGCCAGAATGCAACTGATGCGGACCGAAAAAACCGCAATCGCCACCTTTGTTGCGGCACAGGTTCAGGATGGCGAGGCTTTGGCGATTGATACCGGCTCCACCTCTGGCTTTATTGCGCAAGCGTTGCAAATCCGGCGGAATCTGCATGTGGTGACCAATTCTGCCTTTGTCGCCAGCACCTTGGCCAATGTGCCTGGAAATCGTGTGTTCATGGCCGGATGCCAATTGCGCGACCATGACGGTGCCGCCTTTGATCGGCTGGCGTTTCAGACCATCGAGAGAATGCGGGTGGACCGCTGCATTCTCTCTGCCACACAGGTTGATCTTGACCGCGGTTTCCTCGCCCATGAGCGTTGCGAAGCCGATATAGCCGAGGCGATGCAGACGATTTCCCAACGGGTCATGATGGCACTGGACCATTCGAAATTCACGCCGAGCACCAAGATGGGCCTGATGGCGCTGATGCCTATTCCGACCGGATCGACCATCGTGACAGATCAGCCGCCACCGCTTGAATTCGACAGGTTTCTGAGCCCCTTCAGATTGGAAATTGCCAATCCTTCGTGATGGTTTGCGATGTGGCGCCTTCAGTGTGGCAAAACACTTGAAAAAAGGCAGGCAATCGTGGCGCATTGCCTTGCAAAGCTGTTAAATCCGTTCCAGATCCGACGATCAGAGAATGAAGGAACCGTGATGACCAAAGAAGGTAGTAAACAACAGGTTTTCACCTTGGTCATTGAGGTGGGTCGAAAAGAGGGTGACGGTCTCCCCGTCAAGGCCACAGGGGCGGCGCTGATGTGCTATGCCAGTGGTGTCGATGAAGCCGAAGCGGTGCGCGAAACCGTCGCAATACTCAAGGCCGCCGATCTGTCCCCGCTGGATGTCGAGGGCCATGGCACGCTTGAGGAACGCTTGCAAGGGGGCGATGAGATTGACGCCGAAGAGCGCGCATTGATGCAGCGGGCTCTGGACGAGAACTCGGTTATCGTTGCGCAAATGACGCCGTTTTTTGATTAGGGTGCAACTGCCTGGTTTACGAATACTGGGTCGCCTGAATGAGTGTTCGGCGCTACGCAAATTCATGATATGCCCAAGATATCGGCAATCGAGGTAACACGCACGATGCTTTTGACCAGGCTGCTGCGATCGCAAAAGAAGATGGCCGAACAGGTTCGCGATGCCGTCAGCGATTATATCCGCGAACAGGGGATGAAGGCGGGCGACCGCATCCCGACGGAAGCAGAGCTTTGCGCCGCCTTTGGGGTGTCACGCCCCTTGGTGCGTGAGGCCTTGCGGCTGTTGGAACAAGAGCGGTTGGTTGTTACCAAGCACGGGCGCGGTCGCTATGTGACTGCGGCGGCGGGTCTGAATATTGCGCGCCCGATCACGGCGTTTGAAAGCATTACCCATATGTTGAGGGCGCTGGGGCATGTGACCACGACAAGGGTGATTTCGGTCACAACCGCACTGGCAGAGACTGACCCATACTCGGCCACAGCGTTGGACTTGCCGCCAGAGGCCGAGATCCTGGTTTTGGAACGGTTCCGTGAAGCCAATGGCCAGGTTTTGGTTTACTCAATTGACGTCTTGCCGCTTGCGTTGATTGGCACGGTTCCGCAAGGGGCAGAGATTGAAGGTTCGATCAACGAACTTCTGGCTGCTGTAGGCCATCGACCGGTCCTGTCGCGCGCCAATATCGCGGCCGCTTTTTTGCCGGATG
>JAGPBG010000156.1 GCA_018063485.1 Cypionkella sp. | reverse complement strand
AATTTCGGCACGTCGGGCGATACCATTATCCCCAGGGCGCATACCGCCCCGCAGTCACACTGGGCCCTCTCGCAGTTCGACGACCCCCACCTGCCCAAAACAGCTTAGATTTACCAAGCGCCGCGCACCGACCATTTGACCCATGCAGGAGAGTTAATGTCTCGATTTTCAATTGCCGGCATCCAGATGCACGTTACGATGAACAACAACATCGCTGAGATGCGCAAGCGTCTGGAGGTGTTGTTCCATTCCTATCCATGGGTTCAAATGGTCGTGTTCAGCGAGCTTTCCCCACATGGCCCCAACAAGACAGCGGCCGAGCCCATCGGTGGCCCCATTGAACAAGAGTTCGCCGAACTGGCCCGCCGCTTTGATTGCTGGCTTGTTCCGGGCAGCTATTTTGAGAAAGACGGCGACCACATTTACAATACGACCCCGGTTTTCAACCCGGCGGGCGAGGTTGTGACCCGCTATCGCAAGATTTTCCCCTTTACCCCCTATGAAACCGGCGTGACACCGGGGGCAGAGTTCTGCGTTTTCGATGTTCCCGATATTGGCCGCTTTGGCGTGTCGATTTGCTATGATCTGTGGTTCCCCGAAGTGACGCGGACATTGACCGCAATGGGGGCAGAGGTGATCATCAACCCGGTGCTTGCCAGTTTCATCGACCGCCCGGCCGATCTTGCCATCGCGCAGGGCTCTGCCGCGATGTTTCAAAGCTATGTATTTCATATCAATGGCTTATTGGCAGGCGGCAATGGCTATTCCATGGTCATTGACCCCGCAGGCCAAATCCTGCATCGCGGCAGCGTCCAGGAAGAAATAATCCCCATCGAAGTGGATTTTGATCTGGTTCGTCGCCAGCGCCGTGAAGGTATCTTGCGTATGGGGCAGCCGCACAAAAGCTTTCGGGACAACAAGGTAGCATTTCCGGTCTATGGGCCCGATTTCGACCGCAGCTATCTCGACGCGCTGGGGCCTTTGGTAAAGCCTGGCCGCCCAGCGCGCTAAGCAACCGCGCCGAATAAAAACCTGTTTTCACCCCGTCAGTCAGCCATTCTTTGGCTTGAAAAGTAATGTCTAGTCTTGCACACCTCAAAAATCATCCATATAACATCCATACAGATGGAGAAATACGGATGAACAACGTACACCCGATCCGGGACAAGTTTCCCGAAAATGAAAAAATCACGATCAACCTTGGCTATGTGGATTTGGGCCGTGTCGATTTGCTGGTGCAAGAGGGGTTCTACTCCAACCGCAGCGATTTTATCCGCACGGCGATCCGCAACCAGTTGGATGCCCAATCCGACACGCTGTCAAAAACCATCGAGCGGCATACGATGGAACTGGGGCTGCGGGATTATTCGGTGGCCGACCTGGAGGCGGTGCGGGCTGCAAATGAAGTCTTGCACATCAAAGTGGTTGGGCTTGCCCGCATCGCCAGCGATGTAACGCCGGAACTGGCCTTGGCAACGATCGCCTCCATCGACGTGCTGGGCGCTTTGCAAGCCAGTGCAGATGTCAAAAAGGCGCTTGCTGGGCGCATACGATAGGCCAGACGTCGCAAAAACCCCGATTATGCACAGGGCGCCGATATAGGCCGCTTTGCCCGAAAACATGGCCTGAGTGATGTTTGTCCGGCGCAATCGCGTGGGGCCAATCTGCACGCATGCCGAATCCCCCCCCGTGAAAGGCAACTGAAATGACACATTCCCTTACATTCGACGCCGTATCCGAGTCGCGGCCCGGTCCGAAATGGCTGGCGCGCTGGCGGCGGTCCTGGCCCTCGTATCAGGCATGGTTTATCGCCAGTGGCGGCGACAATGGCCCCGACCGCGCTGCCTGCGAGGCGGCCTTGCGCAAATACATGCCAGAGCTTGTACCGGTCCACGCAGCGCTTGTGCAGCTTTCGGGTGGGTCAGATCGTGCGGCGCGGTTCCTGTCTACCTGGTGCCCGCCGCGCTATCTTGGTGGATGTTCATTGGCTTGTGCGGTGTCGAAGGATGATATCCGTCTGGTGCGTAACTACGATTTGTCCCCCGAGTTGAACGAAGGGCTGTTGCTGCGCAGCGAGTGGTGCGGGCGGCCCGTGATGGGCATGGTAGAGTTTTTGTGGGGCCTGTCAGATGGTATCAACGCCGCCGGGCTCAGCATCGTTCTGGCCTATGGTGGGCGGCAAGCGGTGGGGCGCGGTTTTGGCATCACAACCATTCTGCGCTATGTGCTGGAAACCTGCGATACGGTCGATGAGGCGCTGCGCGTTTTGCAGCGGGTGCCGTCCCATATGCCCTATAATATCATCCTTGCGGATGCGCAGGGCGGCGCTGCGAGCGTGGAGATTTATGCAGGCGGGGGGGCAAAGGTGCAGCCGCGGCTGATCGCGACCAATCACCAAAATGATGGCAGCGCGCCGGATCGCGGCGCATTTACCCACACCTACCAGCGCGCCGATCATCTTGCCGGAATGCTGTCCACGGTCGCAGACCCCGCAACCCTTGTCGGGAATTTCCAAAAAGCGCCCTTGAAGCAAGAGCGTTATGCCGAAGGGTTCGGCACCTTGTTTACCGCCGAATATGAACCAAAGCAGGCCCGCATGACGCTGCATTGGGACGGCGATATCTGGCGGCAATCGCTGGCGCGGTTTGAGGAGGGGCAAAAACTGATCACCTACGGCGCGCCGCATGCCGCGCAGGGGGGGCATATCCACGATATCGACTGGGTTCAGATCGGCATGGATTACGCCGCAGGGCGCCACCCCGACTGGGTGCAGATTGGTATGGATTACGCGGCGGGCAAGCAACCCGACTGGCGCCGCTTTATCCCCGGCTGGGTGGATGTCGCCTGAACCATTGCAGAAAGGCTGCCGGCGGCCAGATGCATGGTGCCGCCGTGACGCCCCCCCCACGCACACACAAAACCTTGCCCGATACCGCCCCTTTTGCAAGGGGCCATGCCGGGCAAGCAAAGCCAACGCCTGCCCTATTGGCCCAAATCATGCGGCCTTTCAGCCTTGCAAATCGGGGCGACGGTGGAACCAGGGACGTTCGGCTTCCAACTGACCGGCCAGCCGGAACAACATGCCTTCGCGGCCAAAGGGCGCAGACATCATCACGCCGACCGGCAAGCCTTCTTCGGTCCAGTGCAGCGGGACGGACATGCTGGGCGCGCCGGTGATGTTGAACATCTGCGTGAACGGTGAAAACGCTGCCAATGCTGCCCCATAGACTCCGATATCATCGGTATCGGTGTGATGCACACCAAGTTTCGGGGGCAGCGTGGCAACCGTCGGGCTAAGAATGATGTCAAACTTTTCATGCACGGCGGCCATAAGCCTGGATTGGTGGTGGATTGAGTGGAGCGCCACCGCATATTCATACGCGGTCATCTTATAGGCGGATTCAATGGCATTCCACGTCACCCGGTCCACCTCACTCGGCAAGATCGGGCTGCCGCGTTTGTCTGCAAGAACGCCGATGCTGCGCGCGATATTGGTGGCAACCAAGACCCAAAGCGACTGTTGCAACACTTGCCAATCGCCGGGAAGCGAGACTTGCTCAACCTCGTGGCCCAGCGATGTCAGCAATTTCACGGCTTCTTCGGCAGCCTGCCGGCAGGGTTCTGCGACATATGCGCCAGAGACAGGCAAGGTTTGATACCCGATGCGCAGCTTTCCGGGTGGGGTTGTCACCTCGTCAAGAAAGGGGCGGTTGCGCGCCGGTGCGCAATAGGGGTCACCCGGCGCCATGCCCTGCGTTACATCCAGCATCGCCGCGCTATCGCGTACCGAGCGGGTCAGCACATGCGCCACCGACAAACTGCCCCAGCCTTCGCCGATTTTCGGGCCCGACGGGTTGCGTGCGCGGGTCGGCTTCATGCCGAACAGGCCACAGCACGATGCCGGAATACGGATGGAACCACCGCCATCGCTGCCATGCGCCGCAGGAACAATCCCCGCAGCAACCACCGCCGCGGCACCGCCGGACGATCCGCCGGCAACACGCCCGCGATCCCACGGGTTGCGCGTTGCCCCTGTCAGGCTGGTCTCTGTCGAGGCGGCAAGCGAAAATTCGGGCGTTGTCGTCTTGCCGAAAATCACCAGCCCAGCCGCCTTGTAGCGTTCGATGATGGTTGAATCGGCTTTGGCAACGTCATGTTTCAGCAGCCTGGCACCGTTGGTCGTGGGATAGCCGGCCAGATCACCAGCGGCATCTTTCAGCAAAAATGGCACGCCCCGAAAGGGGCCTTCGGGCAGACCATTCCTGATCGCCTCGCGGCCGTGATCAAACAGGCTCTGCGACATCGCGTTGATGATCGGGTTGCGTTGCTCCACGCGTTCAATAGCCGTCTCAAGCAGGTCCGCCGCCGATACCTCGCCGCGTTTCACAAGATCGGCAAGGCCGATTGCATCGTGTTCGTCATAGGCTTCAAACACCGCCATCATATGCTCCTGTTGCGTGAATATCAGATATCGACCTGATGTGATTCGATTGTCAACATCGCCGTCAGGCTGTGTCTACACGATAAAAATAGCCAACCACAGGCAACATCTGATAAACTTTTGCCACTGTGTTATCGTGCCGACCTGCGGAACCGGCGTGAAACTGCGCGGCTTGTTCCACCATGGGCAGCAGGCAAAGGCAACAAGGCGCGGCCGATCACCGGGTTTGGCTGCTGCATGGGGCTGGGGCGCGAATATGGGCGCAGGCCGCCAAGGCCAGTGCCGACAGCCCCTTACCCCCGGCCTTTGCATGATCTGCCAGTTTTATCCGCATGCGCGGCTCCCAGAAGTCATTGATGTGGTCGGCAATCCTGAGGGCCTGATCCGTGCCGGGCTGTGTGGAAAAATATGTGGCGATCTGGTTGATCATCATGACCATCTTTTCAGGCTGCATTGCAAGCTCCAGTCAGGATACGTTGAGGATGGGCATAGACATCAAAGCCACGCCCACGAGCAAAAGCGGCAAGGGTAAGGTTCGCACCCTGTGCCAGGCGCACGGCATGGGCCGTTGGTGCCGAAACCGCGATCAGAACCGTACAGCCCGCAATCACTGTTTTTTGTACCATTTCAACCGAAACCCGCGATGTCAGCACAATCGCGCCCTGGGCGGCATCAAGCCCGGCGAATGCCATCGCGCCGATAAGTTTGTCCAGCGCGTTATGCCGACCGACATCCTCTCGGCACAAGATGATGCCCTGTCCGGGCATCAAGAACCCGGCGGCGTGAACGGCATGGGTCTGATCATGCAGCGGCTGGTGGTTGCGTAACGCATCGGTTGCTGTGGCCACGTCGTGATGCGACAGATGCGGGCCGGTGGCTGCCAGCACGGGCAGAGGGCGAACTGCCTGCTCCAGGCTGTCGATACCGCACAGCCCGCAGCCCACAGGGCCAAGCATCATGCGCCGGCGGGTCTGCATTGCCTGCGCCTGTTCGTCACCAAGCCAGAAACGCGCCTCGATCCCGGTGGCATGGGGCATGATTTCGAATGTTTCGACCTGATCCAGGCCGCCAATGAACCCCTCGGTCCGGGCAAAGCCAAAAGCGAAGTCCTTCAGATCGGTCGGTGTTGCCATCATTACCGCCGCTGTGGTGCCGTTGAAAACAAGGGCGACAGGCGTTTCTTCGGGAAGGCTGCGCAAGATATCCCGCGCACCGTCTCGCTGCACCGACCATCCCGCAACACTGCATGTGGTGTGTACTGCCATGGCTATTCCGCCGCTGGCAGAATGCGCCGGGACTGTGCGGCCTGCGCGCTATACCCGTCTTGCCAATTCGTTGGCCCGTTCGACGGTGAAACCTGAACCGCCGTCACCTTGTATTCCGGGCAGTTGGTCGCCCAATCGGAAAAGTCGGTAGTGATGACATTGGCCTGCGTATCGGGATGGTGAAAGGTGGTATAGACCACACCCGGTGACACCCGGTCTGTGATCTTTGCGCACAGGGTGGTTT
>JAGPBG010000155.1 GCA_018063485.1 Cypionkella sp. | reverse complement strand
TGAACGATCATTCAACAAAGAGACCGCCATGCCCCGCAACCCTCGCTATGACATCTTGTTCGAACCCATGCGCATCGGGCCGCTGACGGCTCCGAACCGGTTTTTTCAGGTGCCCCATGCCTCGGGCATGACCAATGCCGCGCCGAATGTGCGGGCGGCGTTTCGCGAGACCAAGGCTGAGGGTGGCTGGGGCGTTGTCTGCACCGGGGCTTGTTCCGTCGATCCAAGTTCTGATGACGCGCCCTTTCCCTTTGCCTCAATCTGGGACGAATCCGATATTCGGGCCCATGCGGTGATGACCGAAGCGGTCCACAAACACGGCGCGCTGGCGGGGGTGGAACTTTGGCATGGCGGGGCGGCAGCGGTGAACCGTAATTCCCGTATTGCCCCGCTTTCGCCTTCGGGCGTGCCGTGGATGGCCACGCATGTCGGATTCATGTCGGCCCAACGGCCCAAGATCATGGATGCCGCCGACATCCGCGACCTGATCCGCTGGCACAAGGAGGCTGCTATCCGCTCTGAACGCGCCGGCTTTGATATCCTTTATGTCTACGCCGGGATGGGGTATCTGCCCTATCAATTCCTGCTGTCCGATTACAACAAGCGCAGCGATGCCTATGGCGGATCGGTCGCCAATCGGGTGCGCCTTGTGGCCGAATTGATCGACACGGTGCGCGAAGCGGTGCATGGCCGCTGTGCGGTAGCGCTGCGCATGTCGATGCAGGAATTGCGCGCCCGCCCCTCGGAAGTGGCCCCATCAGAGGCGCATGAGGTGATCACCCTGCTGAAAGACGCGCCTGATCTTTTCGACGTGAAGATGGATTACAGCGCCCATGATTGCGCGCCGTCGCGGTTTTCGGCCGAAGCCAGCCACGAGCCGGTGATAGGCTTCATCAAAACCCTTACCGACAAGCCCGTGGTCGGCGTTGGCCGCTTCACCTCGCCCGATACGATGGTATCGCAGATCAGACGCGGCGTGCTGGATTTCATCGGCGGTGCGCGTCCCTCGATCGCTGATCCGTTCTTGCCCGCAAAGATCAACCAAGGCCGCGAGGATGACATCCGCGAGTGCATCGGCTGCAACATCTGCATTTCAAGCTGGCATGATGGGGTCTGGGTGCGCTGCACGCAAAACCCCACGGCGGGTGAGGAATGGCGGCGCGGCTGGCATCCCGAGATTGTCACCCGAGACAGCAGCGACACTGCCCTTGTCATCGGTGGTGGGCCTGCCGGGCTTGAGACAGCGCTTACCCTGGCGCGACGTGGGATGACGGTTTCGATTGCGGACAAGGCGCGTGATTTCGGCGGGAGGCTCTTGTGGGAAACCACTCTGCCGGGCCTTTCGCAATGGGGCCGTGTGGCCGATTACCGCCTTGGCCAGTTGCGAAAACTGCCCAATGTCTCACTATATCCCGAAAGCGAGCTGACGCCAGCCGATGCGCTGGAGTTCGGTGCGGCCCATCTGATCATAGCCACCGGCGCGCGTTGGACGGCGGCGCTTTGCGGGGCGAACGAGTTGCCCACCGAGGCCTTGCAAGCTCCGCGCGTCTTTACCCCCGATGACATCGCGGCGGGCACAAAGATCGAAGGCCCCATCGCGGTTTTCGACTTCGACAATTATTATATGGGGTCAGCGGTGGCCGAGCATCTGGCCGCAACGGGGGCCGAAGTGACCTATATCACCACCGCAGGTGCCGCCAGCGCCTGGAGCTTCATGACCAACGAACAGCCTGGCATCCATCAGGCGCTTGCCCGTCGCGGCATTTCCTTGCGCACGCTGGAAATAGTGACCGGTTTCGATGGCAGCGCCCTGACGCTTGCGCAGATTTTCAGCAACGAGCCGCGCGAGATCGCCGCTCGCTCGCTGGTGATCGTTGGCCAAAGATCAGGCGGATCAGCGCTTTACGACGTGCTGGCCAAAGCCAACCCTGCGCAATCGCTGCACCTGACGGGCGACGCAAAGGCACCGGGGGCCATCGCCCATGCGGTGTATCAAGGCCATAAGACCGCGCGCGAGATCGGGCAATCTGCTGCCACAATCCGCCGCGATGGCCCCTTTGCCGTGGCAGCGCCATGACCACACACTCCACCCGCCGCCGCCCCGGACGAGGCCCGCGCAATGCCTCAAGCCTGAGCCAAGCCCCGTTTCGCCAAGTCGAACGCCGATACACCCCGATCGAGGTGTTAACCCCCGATCATATCGAAGCGATCCACACCACCGCGCTGACCGTTCTGGCCGAGATCGGCATGAAGGTTCTCAGCGCCCCCGCCCGCAAGTTGTTTGCCGATGCAGGTGCCGAAGTGCGCGGCGAGATGGTGCATCTGGACGCCGGGCTTGTTGGCGAGCGGCTGAAAACCGTTCCGGCGACATTCACGCTTGAGGCCCGCAACCCCGCGCATAACCTGCGTGTTGGCGGCAAGCACATGATCTACGCCTCGGTTGGTGGCCCGGCTTATGTGATGGATAATGACCTTGGCCGCCGCGACGGCACTTTTGCCGAGATGTGCGACTATTTGCGGCTAGTGCAATCGCTGAACGCGCTGCATCAAGAAGGCGGCGGCCCATTCGAGCCGCTTGATCTGCCCGCCAACACCCGCCATCTGGATATCTATCACGCCCAAATCACCCTGTTGGACAAGAACTGGCAGACCCAGACCCTTGGCACCCAGCGCACGATGGACGGGATCGAGATGGCTGCGATCTCGCTTGGCACCACACCCGAAGGGTTGAAAACCCGCCCCACCCTGTTGGGCATCATCAATACCAACTCCCCCCTGCAACTCGATCTCCCGATGTCCGAAGGGCTGATTGCGATGGCCTCGCACGGGCAGGTTCTGGCGATCACCCCGTTCACGCTGGCGGGTGCGATGAGCCCTGTCACGCTGGCGGGGGCGCTGGTTCAGCAACATGCCGAGGCCATGGCAGGCATTGTGCTCACGCAAATCGTGCGGCCTGGCGTGCCGGTGATGTATGGCGGCTTTACCTCCAACGTCGATATGCGTTCGGGTGCTCCTGCTTTTGGCACGCCGGAATACACCAAGGCCGCGCAGGCTTCGGGGCAATTGGCCCGCCACATTGGTGTGCCGTTCCGGTCTTCCAATGTGACGGCGGCGAATGCGGTGGATTTCCAGGCCGCCTATGAAAGCCAGATGGCAATCTGGGGCGCGTTGATGGGGGGCGCACATCTGTTGAACCATGCGGCGGGCTGGATGCACGGCGGGCTGACCGCCAGTTTTGAAAAGCTGATCCTCGATGCCGAAATGCTGCAAATGATGGATGCCTATTTCGAGCCGATTGTGGTCGATGACGCCACGCTTGCATTGGATGCGATCCGCGAGGTGGGCCCGGCAGGGCATTTCTTTGGTGCCCAACATACGATGGCGCGCTATGAGACCGCGTTTTACACACCGATGGTATCGAACTGGGACAATCACGGCTCCTGGTTGGAGCGTGGCGGCATCACCGCCCCCCAGCGCGCCAATACGATCTGGAAGGTAATGCTGGCCGATTATGAACAGCCCGCCATTGATCCTTCGATCGACGCGGCGCTGCGCGATTTCATGGAACGCCGCCGCCGCGAAGGCGGCGCGCCGATGAACTGATCCTGGCTTCGGGGTGCCCCAGGCGGTTCCCTTGCGCAAAGTTCACCATCGCAAACGGGAGGCGGGATTTTCTTGCTGGCTGTCCTTGGCCGCTGTTGTCGGGAAGACGCGTGTTACAAAGAGGTATGATAACCCCCTTTGCACCGGCATTCTATCCGGTTCGAAGACCCGCCTTCTGATTGATCCTTCGAGCGCGTTGCGTTCAATCAGACGAATGTATTCACCTCGTAACCCGAAGTTGCGATCGGTTTTGCAAACGCGTTCGGGTTGCGAGTGATGAGCGCAACGCGCGCCAGGGTTTGGTCTCGCCGACCGGTGTGACAACCGCGTCAATCAACGCTGAGAGCCGGATGCTGCCCAGAGTTTGTCCCGCCGTATCAAAGACGCCCGCGACATTGACAGACCTGCGGCTCATCAGGTTCATCGCGCCTTCAACGGTGGTGACAACCAGAACCGCCAGAGCGCCAGCGTTCACGCCCCACTCCATCACCGTCTCGACATGGCTGACCGCGCCAGGCGCATAACATAGGGCCAAACCTGTCTCTCGCAGTTGGCTTTGGGCAGTATGGCCGCGAACGCCTCAACGACAGCGCAGAAACAATCAAGATCCCCTGTTGTCGAAGCAAGGCAATAGCGAAAATCAAGATCGGATTCTTCGGCGCGGCCGTGAACCATGGTTCGCCCTTGCATATCCAAGCACCCGACGCTAATTAAGCGCAATCGCGGGCGTTGTGTAATGGTAAGACCTTAGCCTTCCAAGCTAAAGACGCGGGTTCGATTCCCGCCGCCCGCTCCAGTCTCACCCCACTCATCGAACATGACACAGCGCGTCCCGCAATTTCTTGCAGACCTGCGAGTTACTTGCAATCTGGAAATTTGAAATCGGTCAACCATATGAAAAATAGATGATTATCTGAACCTGAGCAGATACCCTGAAGGCTGAGTTCTTGCCATTGTACCACGCCTGCGGTGACGCATAATTAGTCCGATGCTTTGATCTGCAAAGGCGATCTGTCGTTTAAGCAAAGCCAGAGCAATGTTCGCCTCCTCGTCCGGCCAGCCCGGCGCGTCAGGCGTGCGATCTGATCCTTGGCCAGTGCCGGATTTGAAAAGTTGGCGTCGATGAAGGAGAGATCTGGCTTGCTGCTCTTGACAGTTTCACGCCTCCGGGTCCGATTACAGCGAGGGCGATAGAGGATAGCGTTGACAGCGGAGACCGGGCCGGCAGAGATATTTGCCGCGCAGGGCAATCCTGGTCGAGATACGAGGAATATTCATGCAAAGGTGCTTTTGGTCAATGCAGGCAGTACTGCAGCGCCGGGGTGCTGTTGCGCGGCCAGCCAAAGGGGCGGATTTGCTGATTTGCAATTCGCAAATAGCTATCAGTTCATACTTTGCAAATTTACTAGGTTCCGCTTTCATGGGACGCTGGCGAGCGTTATGCTGCGGGCAATTCGGGGGGGCGTGCGATGAAAGACATCCTGCAACAATTGGAAGACCGGCGGGTGGCGGCGCGGCAGGGCGGTGGATTGCGGCGGACCGAGGCGCAGCATTCCAAAGGCAAGCTGACGGCGCGCGAGCGGGTGGAGTTGCTGCTGGACGAGGGCAGTTTCGAAGAGTTCGATATGTTCAAGGTGCATCGCTGCGTGGATTTCGGTATGGAGACCGAACACCTGGCAGGCGACGGGGTGGTCACCGGTTGGGGCACAATCAACGGGCGGATGGTCTACGTTTTCTCACAGGATTTTACGGTCTTTGGCGGCTCCCTTTCGGAAACCAATGCGGAAAAAATCTGCAAGATCATGGATATGGCGATGCAAAACGGCGCGCCGGTGATCGGGATCAATGATTCTGGAGGGGCGCGTATTCAAGAGGGTGTGGCCTCGCTTGCCGGCTATGCGGAGGTATTTCAACGCAATATCATGGCCTCGGGCGTGGTGCCGCAGATCAGCCTGATCATGGGGCCTTGCGCGGGTGGCGCTGTTTACAGCCCGGCGATGACCGACTTCATTTTCATGGTCAAGGACTCGAGCTATATGTTCGTGACCGGGCCGGATGTGGTGAAGACCGTCACCAATGAGGTGGTGACGGCCGAGGAATTGGGCGGGGCTTCGACCCATACGAAAAAATCCAGCGTGGCCGATGGAGCGTTTGAAAATGATGTCGAGGCGCTGGCCGAAACCCGCAGGCTGTTTGATTATCTGCCGCTCAACAATCGCGAAAAGGCACCGGTGCGGCCGTTCTTTGATGATCCGGCGCGGCTGGAGCCAAGTCTGGACACGTTGATCCCCGACAACCCGAACCAGCCCTATGACATGAAAGAGCTGATCGCCAAAGTGGCGGATGAGGCCG
>JAGPBG010000154.1 GCA_018063485.1 Cypionkella sp. | reverse complement strand
CCCGCGCGCTGGATCAGGCCCGTGCCGAAGGTGGCAAAGTGCATGGCGGTGAGCCGGTGACCGGTCTTGGCGGTGTCTACGCCCATCCGGCACTGGTCGAGATGCCGTCGCAATGCGGTCCGGTGGCACACGAAACCTTTGCGCCGATCCTTTATGTCATGCGTTACAAAGACTTCGCCGAGGTTCTTGAGATGCACAATGATGTGCCGCAAGGCCTGTCCTCGTCGATTTTCACCACTGATCTGCGTGAGGCGGAACGCTTTCTGTCTGCCGCAGGATCGGATTGTGGCATTGCCAACGTGAACATCGGGCCTTCTGGCGCGGAAATCGGCGGCGCTTTCGGCGGTGAAAAGGAAACCGGCGGCGGGCGTGAAAGTGGGTCGGACGCGTGGAAAGCCTATATGCGGCGCGCCACCAATACGATCAATTACGGCACCAGCCTGCCGCTGGCGCAGGGCGTCACCTTCGATATCGGCTGAAAAATGCTGCGGAAAGAGGCAAAACCAGCCTCTTTCCGCCCAACTTCTTGACCCTACCGGCAATTTCGGCTATCGCGACGCAGGGCCTTGATGGCCCAGACGCCGGGACGCCCGGAAATGCAGCGTCCCTTATTTCCATGCGGACCGACCCCCGCATTTTCAGGACGCACATGACCAAATTTTCTGACCTCGCGCTGGATCCCCGCGTGTTACAAGCGGTGGCCGAAGCCGGCTACGAAACCCCTACCCCGATTCAGGCCCAAGCCATCCCGCATGCTTTGCAAGGCAAAGACGTGTTGGGAATCGCGCAAACCGGCACCGGTAAAACCGCCAGCTTCGTGCTGCCGATGATCACCCTTTTGGGCAAAGGTCGTGCCAAGGCCCGGATGCCGCGCTCACTGGTGCTCGCCCCGACGCGTGAATTGGCCGCGCAAGTGGCCGAAAACTTTGAAACCTATGCCAAATATACCAAGCTGACCAAGGCGCTCTTGATCGGCGGCGTGTCATTCGGTGAACAGGATAAGCTGATTGACCGTGGCGTTGACGTGCTGATCGCCACCCCCGGCCGCCTGCTGGATCACCACGAGCGTGGTAAACTGTTGCTGACCGGCGTGCAGATCATGGTGGTCGACGAGGCTGACCGGATGCTGGATATGGGTTTCATCCCTGATATCGAGCGCATTTTCAGCCTGACCCCCTTCACTCGCCAGACCTTCTTCTATTCCGCGACAATGGCACCGGAAATCGAGAGGATCACCAACACCTTCCTCACCGGTGCGGTCAAGATCGAGGTGGCCCGCCAAGCTACCGCCTCGACCACCATCGAGCAAAAGCTGATCCAGTTCACGCCGACGCGCAAAGACAAGAGCTTTGCCGAAAAGCGTGCGGTTCTGCGTGCGATCATCAAGGCGGAGGGCGCGTCCTGCACCAACGCAATCATCTTCTGCAACCGCAAGATGGATGTGGATGTGGTGGCGAAATCACTGAAAGCTCACGGTTTCAACGCCTCGCCCATTCACGGCGACCTTGATCAATCAGTACGCACCAAAACACTGGACGGTTTCCGCGATGGCTCGGTCCATCTGTTGGTGGCCTCGGATGTGGCCGCACGCGGGCTTGATATTCCCGCCGTCAGCCATGTGTTCAACTTTGACACCCCCTCGCATCCCGAGGATTACGTTCACCGCATCGGCCGCACCGGGCGCGCGGGCCGTCTGGGCAAGGCCTATACCATCGCCGTGCCCTCGGATGACAAATACATCAATGCCATTGAGAATCTGGTGAAACAGCCGATCCCGCGCGGCGAGATGCCCGAGGGCGCATTGGACGGTGCCTCCGACAATCCCGACCGTGCCCGCTCACCCCGTGGCAAGCCAGAGCGTGAACGGCCGGTGTCCGAAAAGACCGAACGCAGCCCGCGCAGTCGCAGCCGGGCTCCGCGCGCCGAAAAACCCGAAGCTGCCGTGGTTGAACCCGTTGCCACTGTCGAAGACGTGGCCGCCGCCCCGCGCCGGGAAGATGTTCGTCATGACGACGACCGCCGCAGAGAGCCGCGCCGCGACGACCGCAGCGCACCCGCTGAACGCGACGACCGACGTGCCCCGCGTGAGGAGCATCGTCGCGATGATCACCGCAGAGACGATCACCGCCGGGGGGATCATGGCGTGGTGGGCTTGGGCGACCATGTCCCCGATTTCATCTTGCGCAGCTTCAAGATCAGCGACTCCGCGCCCGAAACCGCAGATGAGACCGCGGACATTGATCCAACCGGCAGCGAAGAGGCCGATAGCTGAAACCAAAAAGGCCTCGCAATCTGCGAGGCCTTTTTCATTGCGGAGCAGGCTGGGCGGAGTTGGCCGGATTATTCCGCCGACAACCGGCTGACCACAACCACCACCTCTGGCTTTTTGCCGATCTCTTCCATCGCCACTTGCCGCACCACACGGCGCAGCGCTTCTTCCAGCTTGTCATCGGCGCGCAGCAGCTTCGGCTCGGCCCGGTCCAGAAACTCCGACAGTTCCGTCTCAAGCGTATCGGCCAAAGCCCGGTCCCCTTTGCCCTTGCCCGGCAGTCCCATCAACTCGACCCATGCCTCGCCCAGGGGCTGATCGTTTTCATCCAGCAGTGCCGTCACCATCACCAGACCGTTCAATGCCATCCGTATCCGGTTGCGCACCACCCCGTCCATCGACCCGATCAGCACCGAACCATCCAGATAGGTCCGCCCGGCCTCGATCCGTTCGGCCACCACCGGCACATCGCCAGTGATATCCATCATCATACCATTGGTGGCGACCGCCGCCGCGATCCCGGCCTCATGCGCAATGCGCACATGCTCGCGCAGATGGCGGTGTTCGCCGTGCATTGGCAGCAGCATATCGGGCAGGAACAGGCGGTGCGCATGTTCGAGATCGGGGCGGTTGGCATGGCCCGAGACGTGATAAAGCCCGTCATTGTCATCGACGATATCGACGCCAATTTCCGAAAAGGCGTTCACAACTGCCAAAACGCCACGCTCATTGCCAGGAATGGTTTTCGACGAAAACAGGAACATATCGCCCTCTTTCATCTCCATCCCCAGATATTTTCCCCGGCTTAGCTGCGCCGAAGCGGCGCGGCGCTCGCCCTGCGATCCGGTCACGATCAGCATCAGGCTTTTGCGCGGAATTTCCAACGCCTCTTCGGGAGTCACCGTGCGCGGAAAATCGGTCAGAACGCCCGATTCTTGTGCCGCAGAAACCATCCGCTTCATCGCGCGGCCCAACAGGCAAATGGTGCGCCCTGCTGCAACCCCAGCCTCGGCCAGCGTTTTCAGACGGGCGACATTTGACGCAAAGGTCGTCGCCACCACCATCCCGCCCGCGCTGGAGATCAATTCGGCAATCGGCGCCTTCAGCGTCGATTCCGAGCGGCCCGCATGGGTCGAAAACACGTTGGTCGAATCGCACATCAGCGCCTTGACCGGGCGCTCTGCGGCAATCCCCTCCATCAGCGCATCGTCCCAGGCCTCGCCCACGATGGGGTTGGCGTCGCGCTTGAAATCACCCGAATGCACGATCCGGCCCGCAGGCGTATCAATGATCAGCGCCGAGCTTTCCGGGATCGAATGGCTGACCGGCACGAACTGCACTTTGAACGGCCCGGCTTCAACCACGGCGGGGCGCGCCTCAACCACGGTGATCACGTCTTTCGGCAAACCCGCCTCGTCGAACTTCAACCGCCCGATAGTGGCGGTAAATTTGCGCGTATAGACCGGCTTTTTCAGCGCGGGCCACAACAGTGCCAGCGCGCCGATATGGTCCTCATGCGCATGGGTGATAAAAATCGCCTCCAACCGGTCAAGTTTGTCACTCAGCCACGAAATATCGGCCATGATCAGATCAACACCGGGGCTGCTGTCCATATCAGGGAAGGCCACACCCAGATCGACCAATATCAGCCGCTCTTTGCCCTTGGGGCCGTATCCGTAAACATAGGCATTCATGCCGATCTCGCCGGCGCCTCCCAAGGGAAGGTAGATCAGTCGTTCACCGCTCATGCGTTTGCATCTCTTTGTTGAAATCGTGGATCAGAACCAGACCGTGCATCGTCAGGTCATCCTCGATGGAATGAAACAGGTCAGTGCCTTGGGCAAACAAAGACGCAAGGCCACCTGTCGCGATCACCTTCATCGGGCGCACACGCTCACGGCGGACTTCGCGGACAATGCCCTCGATCAGACCGATATAGCCCCAATACACGCCCGATTGCATACAGGCCACCGTATTCGTGCCGATTGCGAAGGCAGGTTTGGAAATATCGACATGCGGCAGGGCGGCGGCGGCCATATGCAGCGCCTCAAGCGACAGGTTGACCCCCGGCGCAATCACCCCGCCCACATAGGCCCCGTCGATATCCACCACATCAAAGGTGGTGGCGGTGCCGAAATCGAGCACGATCAGATCGCCGCCGTGGCGATCAAAGCCGCCCACGGTATTGACCAAACGGTCCGGCCCCACCGTCACGCCCGCATCTACGCGCGGGGCCACCGGCAGCGCACACTCCGCCTTGCCCACCACCAGCGGGCGGCAGGCGAAATAGCGGTCACACAGCACCCGCAAGTTGAACACCACGCGCGGTACGGTCGACGAGATGATCACCTCAGAGATATCAGCCTCGGTTTTGGTCAGCGTCATCAGCGATTGCAACCAGACGTAATATTCATCCGCCGTGCGCTTGTGATCAGTGGCAAGGCGCCAGGTGGCGACAAAGCCCGACCCGTTCCAGATTGAAAACACCGTATTGGTATTGCCACAGTCGATGGCCAAAAGCATGTCCGCCCCCCGTTTTCAGAAAAAGACCTCTGCGGCGGGAATCACCACTGGGCCTTGGGATGTGCGCAAGATAAGGTTGCCCGATTGATCAATCGTTTCGAACACACCGCTGCGTGTCTGGGTGCCGCTGCGGGCGCGAATGGTTTCGCCCAGCCTGGCTGCATCGGCCAGCCACGCGCTCCGCAGTGTCGAAAAGCCATTGGAAGTAAACTCCGTTTCCCAAGCGGCATAGGCGGGTGCCAGCGCATCCAGAAACACTTCGGGTGCGATCCGCACTCCGGTTTCACCCAGCAAAGACACCGGCAGCAAGGCCTCAGCTTCGATTTGATCCAAAGGCGGGGCGGAAATCAGGTTGACGCCAAAGCCGATCGCCAGATGCGCCCCGCCTTGCCCCACCCCGATGCTTTCCAGCAAAATCCCCGCCAACTTCCCCCCGTTCAGCAAAACGTCATTGGGCCATTTCAATGACCAGCCCACCGTAAGCCCGGTGACGGCAATCAGCGCGTCGCGCAGCGCCAGTGCGGCGGCAAACGAGCGCAATGCCACCTGTTCCGCCGGCTCGGTCGGGTGCAGCAACAATGAGGCATGGAAATTCCCGCGCGGGCTGGCCCAGGCACGGGCACGCCGCCCTTTACCAGCAGTTTGCTCAAGCCCCAAAAACCACGCGGGCCCCACCAGCGACGGGGCCCTGCGCAAAGCAAGCGCATTGGTGCTGTCTACCGTTTCAAGGACATGGCGCGCCACATCCTTGGGCCAGAGATTAGCCGACAAGGGCTTGGGCCGCAGCCAAGGCCGGGGTTTCGATGCCAAACAGGTTGATCACCCCAAGCAGCATCACCGCCGAGGCCGCAACGAACATCACCCAAAGGACCGGTGACATCGGATTGGCAACCCCTTCGGTCTTTTCGCCGAAATACATATAGTAAACGATGCGCAGATAGTAAAATGCCCCGATCACCGAGGCGATCACGCCAGCCAGCGCCAGCCAGGCCATATCCGCATCATATGCCGCTTTCAGCACGTAGAACTTCCCGAAAAAGCCCAACAAGGGCGGCACTCCGGCAAGGCTGAACAGCAACACCAGCATCCCCAGCGCCTTGAGCGGCTCACGCTTGGACAGCATGTTGAAACTGGCGATATCCGAGGCCGGTCGGCCATCGCGTTCAATCGACAGGATGAACGCAAACACCCCGATATTCATCGACACATAGA
>JAGPBG010000153.1 GCA_018063485.1 Cypionkella sp. | reverse complement strand
CATCCCAGCGGCAAATCCCGCCACGACCATCAAGACATAATCCAGCACCCGCGCACTCCTTTTTGGCCTTGCCTGTCGCACAAGCCAACACTGCCAGGAAAGACGGTCCGACACGGAATTGCAAGTCTATCGGGCGGCGCTGACGCGCCACCCGGACCTTCCATCGCCCTCCCCCGGCCCTCAGGCATTCACCCATTCCACAGCTTGACTTGTTACCCGCCATTGCCCCAAATCCGCCCAGCCAGAGGAGGCCCATATGTCTGATTTCCACGAAGAACTCGCCACGCGTCTGACGCGCTATGCATCGATCGACAGCCAGAGCAATGAGAACAACACCGCCTCGCCCTCGACCAATATCCAGTTCACCATCCTGAACCTGCTGCAAGCCGAACTGATCGAAATCGGTGCCTCGGAAGTCACCCTTACCGAATATGGCACGGTCCTGGCCACCATCCCCGGCACGGCGGCGGGCCCAACCGTCGGCCTGCTCGCCCATGTCGATACCGCCCCCCAATTCAACGCCACCGGAGTGAAACCGCGCCTGATCAAGGGTTACAACGGCGGCTCAATCAGCTATCCCGACAACGCGGTGCTCACCCTGTCGCCCGAGGATTTTCCCTATCTTGCCACCAAACAGGGGCATGACATCATCACCGCCTCGGGCCTTACCCTGCTGGGGGCCGATGACAAGGCCGGCGTTGCCATCTTGATGACCGCCGCGCGCCACCTGCTCGCCCATCCCGAAATTCCGCACCCGCCGCTGCGCATCGCCTTCACCCCGGATGAGGAAATCGGTCGCGGCGTTCATTCCCGCCTGCCTGCCGATCTCGCCGCCGATTTCGCCTATACTTTCGACGGTGGCGCAGTGGGCGAGGTGGAATATGAGAGCTTTTCGGCCGATGCCGCGACGGTAAGAATTACCGGTGTGTCGATCCACCCCGGATCGGCCAAGGGCAAACTGATCAACGCCCTGCATCTTGCCGCCAAGATCATCCTTGCCCTGCCCGCCAACCAGACCCCCGAGGCCACCGAAGGCCGCGAGGGCTTCATCCACCTCACCGACCTTTCCGGTTCCGCCGCAGACTGCACCCTGCGCTTCATCCTGCGCGATTTCGAACGGAGCGGCCTCGCCGCCAAAGGCGCGCTGCTGCAACAGCTTTGCACGACCATCGCCGCCACCGAACCGGACGCAGAAATCAGCTGCACCCTCACCAAACAATACCGCAACATGCGCTATTGGCTGGAAAAGGACATGACGCCCGTGATCCTCGCCCAAGAGGCCTGCCGCGCCATCGGGATCGAGCCGATCTCGGTTCCAATCCGCGGCGGCACCGATGGCTCGCGTCTCACCGAAATGGGCATCCCCACCCCCAATCTCTTTACCGGAATGCAAAACATCCACGGCCCGCTGGAATGGATTTCCGTGCAGGATATGGGCCGTGCGACCGATTTCGCCCTCGCCTTGGTGCAACACGCCGTCAAACCGTGACCCCGTCCTCATCGTACAAAGATCCCACCGGAGGGCCGCGACAGGGGTGTGAACCCCCCGACACCGCTTCAACCAGCGCGATCTCGCCCTATCACAAACCCGGTTTCTACTCTGATGCCCTCGCCAAAGGCCGCCACCGCGACATCGTCGGCGGGCGCTGGGAAGAGACCGGACGGCTGCAAATGGCCCTTTTGCTATCCCACGGCCTCATGCCCTACCACCAGCTTCTCGACATCGGAGCAGGCAGCCTGCGTCTGGGCTGCAAGGCCGTGCCCTACCTTGATCCCGGCCACTACCGGGCCACCGATCTCAGCGGCGCACTGATGCAGAGAGGCCGCGCCATCGAGCTGGCCGACCCCGCCCGCCTGCCGATAAATCATCTGATCGAAGACCCCGATTTCACCTTTGCGGGCCTGCCCGACACCATCACCCACGTCCTCGCCTTTGCGGTCTTTACCCACCTGCCGCTCTCGCACCTGAACCGCGCGCTATCCCAAATCCGCGCCCATTTCCCCGGGCTGCAAAAACTCCTCTTCACCGCTTTCCTCGCCCCGCCAAACCCGGCGCAAAGCCACCGCCAGCCCGATGGCGTTGTCACCCACGCCACCCGCGCGCCCTATCACCATGCGGCAGCCGACATCCTCGAACTCGGCACGAACCACGGCTTGCCGCTCACCTTGCAAGACACCCGCCTGCCACGCGGCCAAAGGCTCTTCACCCACGGCTGATCGCTTGCAATCCAACCCCACCCGCGCCATCCTTGCCGCATTGATCGAAAGGATTTCCCATGCGCGCGTTCATCGTTCTGGCCCTGACCACTCTTGCCTCCCCCCTTGCCGCCGAAACCCTCAGCAAGGAACTCGGGGCCAAAGGCATCACCGCGACCGAAGCCCGGCTTGCCGCCCTGCCCTCCCCCACCGATGCCGACCGCTTCGCCCTTGGCGGAGTGCGCTTTCTGTCGGCGGTTGAACTCAGCATGCAACTGCGCTGGGCCTCGGGGTTCATCGACCGCACCGGCATGTTGCCGATGCTGAACACCCGCCTGCCGGAAAACCCCACCCCCGCCGCCTTTGATCCGGCGCTTTTCACCACCCTCTTTACCACCGTCACCACCACCATGGACGCCGCCCGCGCGCCCTTGGCCGATATCCCCGATAGCTCCGATTTCGGCGTCGAGATCAACTTTGCCGACCTCTGGTTCGACATCAACGCCAACCAAACCCGCGATCCCGGCGAAGATCTGCTCGAAGTCCTCGGCCCGATCCTGATGGGCTGGCAATGGCAATCGCGCGATCCGGCCACGCCTGCGCCTGTGGTGCGGTTCGATGTCGCCGATGCCGCCTGGCTCTCGGCCTATACGCATATGCTGGGCGGTATGTCGGAAATGATCCTCGCCTATGATCCTACCCCGCCGATCACCAGAATAATGCAGGGCCGCGCCAAGATGGAGTCTCTGGGCACCATGGCCCCCGATCCGATTTTCGGCATGGATGCCACCACCCCCGATGGCTTTGACGTCTTTGCCACCGTGTTTGATATGCTGCACCAAACGCCCGACGCCCCGCGCATGGCCGCCGCGCGCGATCACTTCCTGGCCATGGTTACCGACAACCGCCGTTTCTGGACGCTGATCGACAAGGAAACCGATGATGCAAACGAATGGCTGCCCAACGCCCGCCAGAAATCCGCCCTTGGCCTTGATCTGCCCGGCGATACCGGCGCGCGCTGGCAAGAGGTTCTGGCCGATCTGGAAGCCATGTTGAACGGCGAAAAACTGGTGCCCTATTGGCGTCTGGACGGGCCGGTGGGGGTGAATATGAAACGTGTGTTTCTCGAACCCGCGCCGATTGATGTGGTCGGCTGGATTCACGGCTGGGCCGCCGCCCCCTATCTGGAAAACGGCGCTTTGATCAGCGCCGACAGTTGGAACCGCTTTGAAGGCATGATGCAGGGCAATGCCATGCTGATGGCCATCTACCTGAACTGACTCAGGCCCGCGCGGCCATTTGCGGTAACGAAATCCTGCTTGTGATCACAAATTTTTTTGCTGTGATCACAAATGTCGCTTTTCCGCCGATCTCGGTGGCTTAGGGTTTTGTCAGCCCTGCAATCTGTGGCAAGAGGGGCTGAATTCAAGCTGATGGGACAGATCCATGAACATCCACGAATATCAGGCCAAGGCCCTATTGCGCAGCTATGGCATTCCGGTTTCCGACGGTCGGGCCATCACCCGCGCCGAAGAGGCGAAATCGGCGGCGGGCGAGCTGGGCGGCCCGCTCTGGGTGGTCAAGGCGCAAATCCACGCCGGCGGCCGTGGCAAGGGCCATTTCAAAGAAGCCGAAGCCGGTGAAAAAGGCGGCGTCCGTCTGGCCCGCTCGGTTGGTGAGGCCGCAGAATTTGCCCGCCAGATGCTGGGCCGCACCCTTGTCACCGTGCAGACCGGACCGGCTGGCAAGCAGGTCAACCGCATCTATATCGAAGACGGCTCCGACATCGCCCGCGAGCTTTACCTCGCCATGCTGATAGACCGGCAGACCTCGCGCATTTCCTTTGTCGTTTCCACCGAAGGCGGCATGTCGATCGAGGATGTCGCCCACGACACCCCCGAAAAGATCCTGTCCTTTGACATCGACCCCGCCACTGGCTTTTCGGATTTCCACGGCCGCCGCGTCGCTTTCGCGCTGGGTCTGGAAGGTGCGCAGGTCAAGCAATGCGTGGGCATCGTGAGAAATCTCTATCGCCTCTTTGTCGAAAAAGACATGGAGATGCTGGAAATCAATCCGTTCTGCGTCCTCAAAGACGGCTCGCTGAAACTTCTGGATGCCAAGATGAGCTTTGACGGCAATGCGATGTATCGCCACCCCGATATAGCAGCACTGCGCGATGAAACCGAGGAAGACCCCAAGGAACTCGCCGCCTCGAAATTCGATCTGAACTATATCGCGCTTGATGGCGAAATCGGCTGCATGGTCAACGGCGCAGGATTGGCGATGGCCACCATGGACATCATCAAACTCTACGGCGCCGAGCCTGCCAATTTCCTTGACGTCGGCGGCGGCGCCACCAAGGAAAAGGTCACCGAGGCCTTCAAGATCATCACCTCTGACCCGAACGTCAAAGGCATCCTTGTGAACATCTTCGGCGGCATCATGCGCTGTGACATCATCGCCGAAGGCGTGATCGCTGCGGTGAAAGAAGTCGGCCTCAAGGTGCCACTGGTGGTGCGGCTTGAAGGCACTAACGTCGATCTGGGCAAGGACATCATCCGCAACTCCGGCCTGAACGTCATCGCCGCTGATGATCTGAAAGACGGTGCACAAAAGATCGTCAAAGCCGTCAAAGGATAACCCGTAGGGCGGGGGTCACCCCGCCTTCGCACACACACATGGCGGGGCCTACCCCGCCCTACGGAGAGACAAATGGCCATTCTCGTAAACGAAAACACCAAGCTGATCTGCCAGGGTTTTACCGGCTCTCAGGGCACGTTCCATTCGGAACAGGCCATCGCCTATGGCACCAAAATGGTCGGCGGCGTCACCCCCGGCAAGGGCGGCACCTCCCACCTTGATCTGCCGGTGTTCAACTCGGTGCATGAGGCCCGCGCGCTCACCGGTGCCAATGCCTCTGTGATCTATGTCCCGCCGCCGTTTGCCGCCGACAGCATCCTTGAAGCGATCGACGCCGAGATGGAGTTGATCGTGTGCATCACCGAAGGCATCCCGGTGCTGGACATGATGAAGGTCAAACGCGCGCTCGAAGGCTCGAAATCACGGCTGATCGGGCCGAACTGCCCCGGCGTGATCACGCCGGGCGCCTGCAAGATCGGCATCATGCCGGGCCATATCCACAAGCGCGGCTCTGTCGGCGTGGTCTCGCGTTCCGGCACCCTCACCTATGAGGCCGTCAAGCAAACCTCCGACCTTGGCCTTGGCCAATCCACCGCTGTCGGCATCGGCGGCGATCCGATCAAGGGCACCGAACATATCGACGTGCTGGAGATGTTCCTGAACGATCCCGAAACCCATTCGATGATCATGATCGGCGAAATCGGCGGTTCTGCCGAGGAAGAGGCGGCGGAGTACCTGGCCGCCCAGCGCAAAAAGGGCCGCTGGAAGCCCACCGCAGGCTTCATCGCCGGCCGCACCGCCCCTCCTGGCCGCCGCATGGGCCACGCCGGAGCCATCGTTTCGGGCGGCAAGGGTGACGCAGAATCGAAGATCGAGGCGATGAACAAGGCCGGAATCGTGGTGGCCGAGTCGCCCGCCCATCTGGGCGAGGCGGTGATGAAAGCAATCAAGGCCTAGGGCGGGAATCACCCCGCCCCATCCCCAAACGGCGGGGGGAACCCCCGCCCTACGGAGCAAGACTTGGATCAGGTGCGACCAGACCACTCCCCCACAGCCCGCCCTTTGGCGGGCGGTCCTGCTGTCTCAACCAACCCTTCATCCTTCTGTGACCCCAATCCAGTTGAGGTAACCCAATGACCGAACAATCCCCCCATGACCAATTCCGCGCAGGCTCTTTCCTTGATGGGGCCAATGC
>JAGPBG010000152.1 GCA_018063485.1 Cypionkella sp. | reverse complement strand
GGCTGATACAGTGATGAAACCCACCGAGGAAATTTCGGTTCGTGATGTGTTCGGTATTGATACCGATATGAAGGTAAAGGGTTTTGCCGAGGCAACCGATCGGGTGCCAGTGATTGATCCGACCTATAAGTTTGATCCCGATACCACTTTGGCGATTCTGGCGGGCTATGCCTATAACCGCCGGGTGATGATTCAGGGCTTTCACGGCACCGGCAAATCGACCCATATCGAACAGGTTGGCGCAAGGCTGAACTGGCCGACGGTACGGGTCAACCTTGACAGCCATATCAGCCGGATCGACCTGATCGGCAAGGATGCGATCAAGCTGCGCGATGGCAAGCAGGTGACCGAATTCCACGAGGGCATTCTGCCTTGGGCTTTGCGCAATCCGGTGGCGATTGTGTTCGACGAATATGACGCAGGCCGCCCCGATGTGATGTTCGTCATCCAGCGCGTGCTGGAACATGACGGCAAACTGACCCTGATGGACCAGAACGAGATCATCACCCCGCATCCCTGCTTCCGGCTGTTCGCCACTGCCAACACCGTTGGCCTGGGCGACACCACCGGCCTTTACCACGGTACCCAGCAGATCAACCAGGCGCAGATGGACCGTTGGTCACTGGTCGCCACGCTGAACTACCTGTCCCACGACGCCGAGGCCGCTATCGTTCTGGCCAAACGCCCGCATTACAACACCGAAAAGGGCCGCAAGACCATTTCGCAGATGGTGACAGTGGCCGATCTGACCCGCACGGCCTTCATGAACGGTGATCTGTCCACCGTGATGAGCCCGCGCACTGTGCTGAACTGGGCCGAAAACGCCGAGATATTCCGCAGTGTGGGCTATGCTTTCCGTTTGTCCTTCCTGAACAAATGCGATGAGTTGGAGCGTCAGACGGTGGCCGAATTCTACCAACGCTGCTTTGCCGAAGAACTGCCAGAGTCTGCGGCCAGCATGGCGATGAAGTAGGTCGGGGGCTACCCCGACCCTCCCTCAAAAAGGCGCGGCAACCCCCGCCCTACCGGACCGGATCATGACCAAACCAAATGACAACCCCGCTGATCCGTTCAAGAAGGCCTTGGCTGAGGCCACCAAAACCATGGCCAATGACCCGGATATGACGGTGACCTATTCGGTTGATCCGGCGGGGATGAACAAGGAAGGCATCCGGTTGCCGCAAGTGTCGCGGCGGATGACGCGCGACGAGGTGCTCTTGGCGCGCGGCACCGCAGATGCTTTTGCGCTGCGGCGCAAGTTTCATGATGAGGGTACGGCGGCGAAATATGCGCCAACCGGGCCGCTTGCGCGCGAAATCTATGAGGCGATGGAGACCGCCCGCTGCGAAGCGGTGGGCGCGCGGGCCATGCCGGGCACGGCAGGCAATATCGACGCCAAGATCAACCACGAGGCCGAGCGCAAGGGCTATTCCCAGATCACCCGTGCCGAGGACGCGCCTTTGGCGGTGGCGGCGGGTTATCTGGTGCGCCATCTGGCCACCGGACGCGACTTGCCGCGCGGGGCTGCCAATGTCATGGAGTTGTGGCGTGGCTTCATCGAGGACCAGGCCGCCGCGACGCTGCAAAACCTTGATCACGTTCTGGCCGATCAGGCGGCGTTTGCCCGGCTGGCGCGCAAGGTGATTTCCGATCTGGGCTACGGCGATCAGTTGGGCGAAGACCCCGACCGTCAGGACGAGGATGACGCAGGCGACAGCGCCGAAGAGGATCAGGACGCGCCCGACAGCGAGGGCAGCGATGAGCAGGACTCCGATGAAAGCGAAGGCTCGCCCGAGCAATCCCAGGATGAGCAGCAAGATCAGTCCCAGGCCCAGGTGACGATGGACGATTCTGCCGAGATGGAGCAGGGCGACGAGGCCGAACTGCCTGAGGGCGAGGCCCCGCTCGATCCGCCGCCTTCGGCGCCCTATTCCGATGCCGACCCGAATTATGCCGTTTACAACACCAGTTTCGATGAGGAAATCCGCGCCGAGGAATTGGCCGAGCCTGCGGAACTGGAACGGTTGCGCGCCTATCTTGACCAGCAACTTGAGCCGTTGAAAGGCGCGGTGTCGCGTCTTGCCAACAAGTTGCAGCGCCGCCTTCAGGCGCAACAGAACCGTTCGTGGTTGTTTGATCTGGAAGAGGGCACGCTGGACGCGGGGCGACTGGCGCGGGTGGTGGCCAATCCGACGACGCCGCTGTCGTTCAAGCAAGAGAAAGATACCGAGTTCCGCGATACCTGTGTGACGCTGCTGCTGGACAATTCCGGCTCGATGCGGGGGCGGCCGATCTCGATAGCTGCGATTTGCGCCGATGTGCTGGCGCGCACGCTGGAACGCTGTTCGGTCAAGGTGGAGATATTGGGCTTTACCACCCGCGCCTGGAAGGGCGGGCAGAGCCGCGAGAAGTGGTTGGCCGAAGGGCGCCCGCAACAGCCAGGGCGGCTGAATGATTTGCGCCACATCATCTATAAATCGGCCGATGCGCCGTGGCGGCGGGTGCGGCCCAATCTGGGGCTGATGATGAAAGAGGGCCTCTTGAAGGAGAACATCGACGGCGAGGCGCTGGAATGGGCACATCGGCGCATGATGGCACGGCCCGAAGCGCGGCGCATTCTGATGGTGATTTCTGATGGCGCGCCGGTGGATGACAGCACCCTTTCGGTCAACCCCGCGAATTTTCTGGAAAAACACTTGCGCGATGTGATCGCCATGGTTGAACGCAAGCGCGCGGTGGAGTTGATCGCGATTGGCATCGGCCATGACGTGACGCGCTATTATCAGCGCGCGGTGACGATCACCGATGTCGATCAATTGGCCGGAGCGATGACCGAGCAACTGGCCGGATTGTTCGATGCCGATCCGAAAAAACGGGCGCGGGCTTTGGGCATGCGCAAAGCCGGGTAGGGGGCTTTGCCCCCCGGCCTGCGGCCTCCCCCCAGGATATTTTCAGACAGATGAAGGGTTTTGCGGATGTTTCAGACCTTTGTGAGCCATGCCTCGCCTGCGCAGGGCCCGGCACGTTTGGCGGCGTTGCGCGCAGTGATGGCGGCGGAAGGGCTGGCGGGTTTCATCATCCCGCGTGCCGATGCGCACCAGGGCGAGGGCGTGGCTGCGCGCGATGAGCGCTTGCAATGGTTGACAGGCTTTACCGGTTCGGCAGGGTTTTGTGTGGTTTTGCCAGACCGGGCTGGGGTGTTCATTGACGGACGTTACCGGACGCAAGTGAAATCGCAGGTTGATCTGGCGGCTTTCACCCCGGTGCCCTGGCCGGATGTGACGGTGGGGCAATGGATCAAGGAGCATGTGGCGCAGGGTGTGGTCGGCTTTGATCCCTGGTTGCACACAGCGGAAGAGATCGCCAATCTGGAGGCGGCGCTGGAGGGCACTTCGGTGATCGTGAAGGCGACCGTGAACATGGTGGACCGGGTCTGGTCCGATCAACCCGAGCCGCCGATGGGTCGGGCCTTTGCGCATCCTGATGGTCTGGCAGGGGCAACATCGGCTGAAAAGCGCGTGCAATTGGCTGCTGATCTGCGGGCTGCGGGGCAATCGGCGGCGGTATTGACCTTGCCGGATTCGATTTCCTGGCTGTTGAATATTCGCGGGTCTGATGTAGCGCGCACGCCGTCAGTACAGGCTTTTGCGATTCTGCATGAGGATGCGCGGGTTACGTTGTTTGCCGAGGCCGCGAAATTCGATGCCGCGACGCGGGCGCATCTGGGCGGGCAGGTGACTTTGCGCCCCATGCAGGCCTTTGTGCCAGCCCTGCACACGCTGCAAGGTCCGGTGCGGGTGGATCGCGCCACGGCACCGCTGTTGGTGTCGCGCGAGTTGGAAGAGGCGGGCGTTGCGGTGGTTTGGGGCTCTGATCCGTGCATCTTGCCCAAAGCCCGCAAAACGGATGCGGAAATTGCCGGAATGCGGGAGGCGCATTTGCGCGATGGCGCGGCGATGGTCGAGTTTCTGTGCTGGCTGGACGGCGAGGCACCCAAGGGCGGTTTGACCGAGATTGATGTGGTCAAGGCGCTGGAGGGGTTCAGGCGGGCCACCAATGTCTTGCACGATATCAGCTTCGAGACGATTTCGGGAGCAGGTCCGAATGGCGCGATCATGCATTACCGCGTGACCGAAGACAGCAATCGCGCGGTGGGGATGAATGAGCTTTTGCTGGTGGATTCGGGGGCGCAATATCTGGATGGCACCACTGATATCACCCGCACCGTGGCTGTGGGCGATCCAGGGGAGGAGGCGCGCGCCTGTTATACCCGCGTGTTGCAGGGCACTATTGCGATCAGCCGGGCGCGCTGGCCCAAGGGTCTTGCCGGGCGCGATCTGGATCCTTTGGCGCGCTATCCGTTGTGGCTGGCGGGGCTGGATTTCAACCATGGCACCGGGCACGGGGTTGGGGCATTCCTGTCGGTGCATGAAGGGCCGCAGCGTCTCTCGCGCCTGTCGGAAGTGCCGCTTGAGGCGGGGATGATCCTGTCGAATGAACCGGGTTATTACCGCGAGGGGGCTTTCGGGATCAGGCTGGAAAATCTGATCGTGACGATCCGAGCGCCGCAATTGCCGGGGGGCGATGCCGAGCGGGTGCAGCTTGCCTTCGAGACGCTGACTTTTGTGCCGTTTGACCGCCGTTTGATCAACGGGGCAATGCTGGCACCGGGGGAGCGCGAGTGGCTTGACGCTTATCACGCCGAAGTGTTGGACAAGCTGCATCTGCGGTTGTCGGTGGCGGCACTGGAGTGGTGTGAAGCGGCTTGCGCCCCGGTTTAGGCCGCAGTGGCAGCAACCAAGCGGATGCGCTCGACCATCGCGCGCACTCCGTTTGAGCGTTGCGAGGACAGATGCTCGTTCAATCCCAAGCGGGCGAGTTCGGCACTGGCATCCACTCGGCCCACTTCGGCAAGAGTCAGGCCGCAATAGAGTGCGTGCAAAACCGCGATCAGCCCGCGCACGATCATCGCATCGGAGTCGCCCTGAAAATCAAAGTGCCCGTTTGTGATCAGCGGGCGCAACCAGACCTGACTGGCGCAGCCATCGACCTTGAGTGCGGGCACCTTGAAGCTGTCATCGAGCGGCGGCATGGCGCGACCCAATTCGATCACATGGCGATAGCGCTCTTCCCAATCGTCCAGAAAGTCGAAGGTTTCGGCAATTTCTTCAAAGGCGGATGTGGCCATGGCATTCTCCCTTGGCTCTCAGCTAATGCCCAAAGCGGCAAAGGTCCAGACCAAGCGGGCTTTTCAAAGCGCTGACTTTGCGCTACCCAAGGACAGACAAGCCCTATTGCAGACCAGCAAGGAATGAGCCTGAAATGCGCAAGCCGCTTACCGCCGCCCTGATCGCCGTTACCCTGCTTGCAAGCTGTGGCTTTATGCGGGAGTCGCGGCTCAATCCGGTCAACTGGTTTCGCAAATCCGAACCGGTGGACAAGATCACCGTGGCAGACCGGCCGGCCGATCCAAGGATGCTGGTGGCGGATGTGACCAGCTTGGTGATCGAGCCATTTCCGGGGGGAGTTTTGGTGCGCGCCACCGGGCTGCCGCCCAACCAAGGCTTTTGGGATGCAGAGTTGGTGGCGCGCCCGATAGATGAAAAAGGTGTGCTGATCTATGATTTCCGGGTGTTTCCCCCCTTGGAGGCCACCGCCGTGAACCGACCGCAATCGCGTGAGATCACCGTGGCGATCTCGATCAGCGACATAAAATTGCAGGCTGTGACGCAGATTGTGGTGCAGGGCGCCAATAACGCCCGCTCCAGCCGCCGCTAGATCGTTACAACCCGCACCTCATTGCCCTTGGCCGAGAGGGCAATCTCGCCCCGGCACAGCCGCAAGGCGTCATTGCCAAAGGCCTCGGCCCGCCAGCCTTTCAACGCTTCGACATCACGCTGACCGGCGGCAATCGCCTCCAGATCCGACGCGGCGGCGATCAGTTTTGGCGCAACCCCCAGCGATTCCGATTTTCCCTTGAGCAGCACGCGCAACAGATCGGCCAATGCCGGGTTAACCTGCGACTGATCGCG
>JAGPBG010000151.1 GCA_018063485.1 Cypionkella sp. | reverse complement strand
TCGTAGATCCGCGCCACTGCCATATCCGAACGCGCATCCCCGCCAAGCCCGTAAACCGTCTCGGTAGGAAAGGCGACCAACCTCCCCGCGCGTAAATGCGCAGCGGCTTGGGCCAATCCGGTCGTGTCGGGAGCAAGGATTTCAGTTTCGATCATCTGTCCGTGACGCTGCGTAGGGGTTGAAGCATGAAGCATGTAGGGTAACCTCAGAGCCTTGTCCTTACCCGTGGCCACCTGTTTTGCCAAGCCGTCGCCCAAATCCATAGCAGACCCGAGGTTACAATGCCCTTCCACTCGCCGTTGACCGAATTTCGCTTTCTGCTGGATCACGTCGCGGGCTTTGCCGAAGTTGCCGCCACCCCGCTGTTTGCCGAGGCCACCCCGGAAACCGTTGACGCGATCCTGACCGAGGCGGCCAAGCTGTGCGATACCACCCTTGCACCGCTGAACCGCGCCGGTGACAAAACTCCGGCACGGCTGGAAAATGGCATCGTGCGCACTTCGCCGGGATTTGCCGAGGGCTACCGCGCCATTGTCCAAGGCGGCTGGGTCGGCATGTCAGCAAACACCGCTCACGGCGGCATGGGCCTGCCGATCACGCTGACCACATGCGTCAATGATATGATGGGGGCCGCCTGTCTTGCGCTGCAACTGAACCCGCTGATGACCCAAGGCCAGATCGAGGCGCTGGAGCATCACGCCTCACCTGCGATCAAGGCGCTCTATATCCCCAAGCTGATTTCGGGCGAATGGTGCGGCACCATGAACCTGACCGAGCCGCAGGCCGGATCGGATGTGGGCGCGCTGCGCACCAAGGCCGAGCCGTTGGGTGATGGCACCTATGCGATCACCGGGCAGAAAATCTACATCACTTGGGCCGACAATGATTTCACCGCCAATGTCTGCCATCTGGTACTGGCTCGCCTGCCCGGTGGCGGCGATGGCACGCGCGGCATCAGCCTGTTCATGGTGCCCAAACTGATCCCCGATGCGGACGGAAACCTTGGCGCGCGCAACAGCCTGCAGGTGGTCAGCCTTGAACATAAGCTTGGTCTGCACGGCTCGCCCACCGCCGTGATGCAATATGATGGTGCTACCGGCTGGCTGATCGGTGAGGAACACAAGGGCATGGCCGCGATGTTCACCATGATGAACAATGCGCGCCTTGGCGTCGGGATGCAGGGCGTCGCGGTGGCCGAGGCCGCAACCCAAGCCGCCATCGCCTATGCGACCGAACGCAAACAGGGCAAAACCCCTTTGGGGTCGGGGGCGATCATTGATCATGCCGACGTGCGCCGGATGCTGGCGCAGATGCGCGCCGAAACCTTTGCCGCCCGCGCCATAGGGCTTTCCTGCGCCGTGGCCATCGACATGGGACGCGCCACCGGATCGCCGGAATGGAGCGACCGTGCGGCCTTGCTCACCCCGATTACCAAGGCCTACGGCACCGACATCGGCAACGAGGTGGCCTATCTCGGCGTGCAAGTGCATGGCGGCATGGGCTATATCGAGGAAACCGGCGCCGCCCAGTTTTCCCGCGATGCCCGCGTTACCGCGATTTATGAAGGCACCAACGGCATTCAGGCGATGGACCTTGTTGGCCGCAAGATGATCGACAACGGCGAGGCCGCCTATCGGCTGATCGACGAGGTGCAGGCCCGCGCCGAAGCCGCCCGTGCCGCCCTCCCCGGCCTTGCAACCCCGCTCTGGAACGCTGCCGAAGCCCTGCGCGAGGCCACCGAGGCCTTGGTCGCCCAACCGATGAATGATCGTTTCGCCGGGGCCGTGCCCTATCTGCGCGCCTTCGCCCGCGTCTTGGGCAGTGACGCCCATCTGAAAGCCGCCTGCGCCGATAGCGCCCGCGAACCATTGGCACGCTTCTACATCCGACGCCTTCTGCCCGAACACGCGGCGCTTTTGGCCCAGCTTGCCGAGGGAGCAGATGGTCTTTACGCCGTCACGCCCAAGGCATTGTTGGCGTGAGCGACGGTCTGCGCTTTCCGTTCGAGACCCCACCCGCCGAAGCTGAAGCCATACAGGTGGCCGAGGGTATCCTCTGGCTGCGCCTGCCGCTGCCGATGGCGCTTGATCATGTCAATGTCTTTGCGCTGGACGACGGCGATGGCTGGACGCTGGTTGATACCGGTTTTTACTCCAAACGCTCGGTGGCGCTGTGGGAGAGCCTGCTGGCCGGCCCGCTGAAAGGCAAACCGGTGCGCCGGGTGATCGTCACCCACCATCACCCCGATCACATCGGCATGGCAGGCTGGTTTCAGGCACGCGGCGCGGAATTGATCACCACCCGAACCGCCTGGCTTTACGCGCGGATGCTGGTGCTTGATGTTCAGGCCACCCCGCCGGCCGAACAGCTTTTGTTCATGCGGCGCGCGGGAGTTGACCAAGCCGCGTTGCAAGTTGCGGCGCTCAAACGCCCCTTCAACTTTGCCGATGTGGTGGCACCGCTTCCCTTGGGCTTCACCCGCATCGACGAGGGCGATATCCTGACCGCTGCGGGCCGCCGATGGCAGGTGCGTATCGGTCACGGCCATGCCCCCGATCACGCCACTCTGTGGAGCCTTGATGACCCCCTGATCCTTGGTGGCGATCAACTGCTCCCCGGTATTTCAGCCAATATCGGCGTCTACCCCACCGAGCCAGACGCCAACCCCTTGGCCGAATGGCTGAACAGCAGCCGCGCTTTCATGCCCCATGCCTTGCCCGCTCATCTGGTGTTGCCCGGCCATAAACTGCCTTTCACTGGCCTGCCCTTTCGCCTGCCGCAAATGGTGGAAAACCACCAAAGCGCGCTGGACCGTTTGCGCCAGCACCTTTCCAGCCCCAAAACCGCAGCCCAATGCTTTGCGCCTCTGTTCAAACGCGAGATCGGCCCAAGTGAACACAGCCTTGCCCTGGTTGAGGCCATCGCGCATCTGAACTATCTCTTGCAGGACGGCGCCGTTTCGCGTGTTTTGAACGCTGACGGAGCATGGCTCTGGCTGACGCGATAGGAGCAGACAATGACGAAATCCAAACAAACCCCCGAGGCCAAAGCAGCCATCGCCGCCGCAGTGGCCAAAGCCGCAGGGCTGCCGCGTGCCAAAGTGGTCCATATTGATCCGCTCGCCCTTGCCACCGCCGAAGATCAACCCTTGCCAGCGGCGCTTTGTGACAATCCCGTGGCCAAGAAAAGCCCGGCGGAATGGGCCTATGACCGGCTGATCCTTTATATCCGCAATTTCGAAAGCCAACTTGATTCCGACCAAGAGGTCGCAATGGGCTCTGCCGGCTCGGATGCGGGCGTGCTGACGATTGAGGGTTTGGGATTTTTCGAGCCCGATCTGGTTACATTCTATGGCCGTGACGAAAACGGGATGAAAACCCAACTTATCCAACACGTTACGCAATTGTCAGTGATGTTGCGCGCCATTCCCAAAGTGCGGGCAGAAGACCCACCGCGCCGCATCGGCTTTCGGCTCTCTTCAGGCTGGACCGGTGGCGGGTCCGGCGACGCGTCGGCTTGATCCTGCAGCCAGATCCAAGGTTCCCTCGTGACAGCGATCTGTGAATCAGATATTGGCAATTTAACCCAAGACAGAAGGATCAGGACTATGGCCGAACACAAGACAGGTAGCATGAATATTCGCGCCCAGGAAAAGACCTTCCATGGCTTTGTCAAGATGGTGACCTGGGCCGGGATCATTTCCATTCTGACCCTGATCTTTCTCGCCTTGGCAAACGGCTGACATATAGCGGGCTTGGCCCTTTGAAGGCGCGGAATTCTCCTATGAAAATCAAACTATTGGCTGTCCTGGCGCTGGTTGCCTTGGGCGCGTGCAGCACAGCAGAGCCAAGTTGGGCTCCCGATGAGGCCGTTGCTGCGGCACGTTTTGTGGCCGAGCCGCCCCGATCGGTCACACTGTTCACGGTTATCTCCACCCGCAACGGATCTGGGGCCCATTCAGGCCTGTTGATCAACGCATCCCAACAGGTGATGTTTGATCCGGCCGGCACCTGGAATCACCCTCATTTGCCCGAGCGCAATGATGTCCACTATGGCGTCACGCCAAAAATGGTGAATTTCTACATTGATTACCATGCGCGCGAGACTTTCTATGTTGTCAAACAAACGGTTGTTGTCACTCCGGAAGTGGCCGAAATGGTAAAACAGCGCGCCGAGGCTTATGGCGCAGTGCCCAAGGCGGAATGTTCTGTCTCCATTTCCAAGATCCTGCATGGCGTGCCGGGTTTTGAATCCCTCGGCCAGACATGGTTCCCAAAGAAGCTGTCGCAAGAGTTCGGCAGGCTTCCCGGCGCGACTTATGCCAAGATCACCGATACCGATGCTGACAACAATCATGGGGTGCTGATCGTGCAAGCCAGGGATGCCGTGATCCAACCCTGATCCCGACAAGGCCTTGGGCGGTCAGCGCCCAAGCAACAACGGTACCAGATAAAGCGTAATTCCACCCGCAAGGATTGCGCCCATCATTGATCGCCAGAACAGGCCAGCGATGATGGTGGCAATGGCCGCCAACAGCCGCGCAGGATCAATTTCGCCATGAGTTGCCGCAGGCCAGAGCACGGCGGGTGCAGCAAGTGCCGGCAGCATGGCAACCGCAGTATAGCGCAGGCAGCGCACCAACCACCCCGGCAAGGCGCGATTGCCAAGCAATCCCAGAAACGACAATCGGATCGCATAGGTGCCGATCCCCAGCGCCACCACCACCGACCAGAACAGGCCGCGCTCAATCATGCGCGCCACGCCTTGCCATATGTCACAACCTCGACCGACGCTCCAGCCAACATCCCCGCCGCCCCGGCCACCAGCAAACCGGTGCCATAGGGAAGATGCTGAAGCGAAAGCACTGCAATGACCGAAACGACGGCCGCAGCGATATGGGCAGGTGTACCGATCATTGGTGCCGCCATCGCCAGAAACGTGATTGGAACCGCGAAATCCAGCGCAAAGCCCGCTGGAATGGCGCGCCCCATAACCGATCCCGCCACCGCAGAGGCCATCCATAACGGCGCGATTGGCGTGACCGTTCCAAAGAAATAGGCAACCCGCTCGGCCATGGTGATGTCGCCGCGTTTTTCAAACTCGGCCACTGAAAGCGCAAAACTCTGATCCACCAGAAAATAGGCCATTACCGCCCTGATCCGAAACGGCGCAGCTCCGAAATGCGGCGCGAGGGCCACCGAATACATCACCATCCGCAAATTGACCGCCAGCGCCGTGGCCAAGATCACCAACACCGGCGCCTTGTCCTGCATCAGTTGCAAGGCGGCGAATTGCGACGCTCCGGCAAAAACCGACAGGGAAAACCCAAATACTTCCCATGGGGCAAGCCCTGCATCCGAAGCCAGCAGACCAAACAGCATGGCGAATGGCACGATCACCACCACGAAAGGCAAGGCATGCAAGACACCTCGCAAGAAGGCAGATCGGGCAAGCGTCATACGTCCTCGTCAAACCGTTGGCAAAGGCGTCTTTACGCCGGGCTATTGAAGGATTAGGCCTTTGTATGGACAATGAGAAGAGGCGTGGTGCGTATTTTCGGCGTGATCCTTGCTGGTGGAACCGGGCAACGCATGGGCGGGGCGGATAAGGCACTGCTGATGTTGGCGGGTCGTCCCTTGTTGGCCCATGTCCGGGATCGCCTGGACCCACAGGTCGAAGCACTGGCGCTGTCGGCAAACGGCAACCCGGCGCGCTTTGCCGAGTTTGGCCTGCCGGTGCTGGCGGATAACCCATCAAAAGGCCCGCTTTCGGGTGTGCTGGCAGCGCTTCAATGGGCCACGCCCTTGGGTGCTACCGCCGTGGTATCGGTCGCTGTCGACACCCCGTTTTTCCCCGGTGATCTTGTGCCTCAGCTCTGCCTTGCTGCGCAAAGCACTGTGTCGGGCGTAGCAATTGCGGACTCTGCCGGGCGGGCACATCCAACCTTTGCCCATTGGCCAGTTGCTCTTGCACCGGCCCTTGCAGCCTTCCTCGCCTCAGACGCTCTGCCACGCCTGATGGGCTTTGCCGCCGCAA
>JAGPBG010000150.1 GCA_018063485.1 Cypionkella sp. | reverse complement strand
ATCCCGTTGGACGTTACCGACGAATGGGGCGCTGGGGTTTATGTCACGGCCAGCGTGTTGCGGCCGATGGATGTGGCCGCAGGCCGGGTTCCGGCGCGCGCCATGGGCCTGACTCATGCCAGCATTGATCCCGGCGCACATGCCCTGCGCGCCAGCATCGAAACGGCGGCGGAAACCGCGCCGCGCGGGCCGCTGGATGTGGCGGTCAAGGTGGAAGGCATCGAGGCGGGCGACACCGCCTATGTCACGATTGCTGCTGTCGATCAGGGTATCTTGAACCTGACCGCGTTCACTCCGCCCGATCCTTCGGCCTATTACTTTGGCCAGCAAAAACTGGGAGTTGGCATCCGTGACATCTACGGACGACTGATTGATCCGCTGAATGGTGTGCAGGGCGAGGTGCGCTCGGGCGGTGATGCGGGCGCGCAAGCGCGCTTGCAGGCGCCACCTCCGACAGAGGAGTTGGTCGCCTATTTCACCGGACCGGTGACGGTTGGTGCGGATGGCTATGCGCGCGCGAATTTCACCCTGCCGTCCTTTAACGGCACGGTAAAGATCATGGCGGTGGCTTGGTCGAAAAAGGGTGTCGGCCAAGCCAATGCCGATGTTCTGGTGCGCGACCCGGTTGTTGTTACCGCCAGCCTGCCGCGATTCATGGCCCCCGGCGATGAAAGCCGGTTGTTGCTGGAGATCGTTCACGCCACGGGGCCCTCGGGCCGGATGGGGCTCGATGTTGCTGGCCATGGGGTGACTGTTGGCACCACACCTTCTGGCTTTGATCTGGGTGACAAGGCCAAGGTGGTCTATGCCATTCCAATCAAAGCTGATGGGGTGGGCACTCAGACGATTGATGTTGCGTTGACCACCCCGGACGGCAAGGTTCTGACCAAAACGCTGACCCTGCCTGTGCAGGCCAATGATCCGCCTGTCGTGCAGGTGACGCGGCTTGATCTGGCCAAGGGACAGGCCTTTACACTCGATGACAACGCCTTTACCGGGATGATTCCCGGCACGGCCAAAGCCACGATGGCGGTTGGCCCGATTGCGCGACTGAACGCACCGGGGATCTTGGCGGCACTTGATCGTTACCCCTATGGCTGCACCGAGCAAATGACCTCAAAAGCGCTTCCGCTGTTGTATTTCGATCAGGTGGCCGCCGCTTTGGGCCTGCCTGACGGGGATAATATCCACAAGCGGATCGAGCAAACCATTCCGTTGGTCTTGATGAATCAGGATGCCAGCGGCGCCTTTGGTCTGTGGAGTCCGAACAGCGGGGATTTCTGGCTGGACGCCTATGTCACCGATTTCCTGAGCCGGGCAAAGGCACGCGGGTTTGCGGTGCCGGAAAATGCTTTCCGGTCGGCGCTGGATAACCTGCGCAATCAGGTGAACTACCAGGCTGACTTTGATCAGGGCGGCGGACAGGCATTGGCTTATGCGCTGATGGTTCTGGCACGTGAAGGGGCGGCAGCCATCGGCGATTTGCGCTATTATGCCGATGTCAAAGGCGATGCTTTCGGCACGCCGATGGCGCAGGCGCAACTGGGCGCGGCATTGGCCAGCTATGGTGATCAGCCGCGCGCCGATGCGATGTTCCGCAAGGCAGTGGCATCGTTGGAAGCTGCCAAGGCCACAAAGGTGGATCAAATCTACCGCGCCGATTACGGCACCCATACCCGTGACATGGCAGCCGTTCTGACGCTTGCGGTTGAGGCGGGATCGGATGCTGTGGATCGTGAGGCCTTGACCAGCGGCATTGTGACCCAACGGGCACTCTCAACACAGGAAGCAACTTGGTCCCTGTTGGCGGCCAATGCCTTGATCGACCGCGCCGGTGCGGATGGCATTACCATCGACGGTGCAGCGGCGAGTGGGCCGCTGGTGCGGGTTCTGGATGCCAACTCATCGCAACCTGTTGTTGTTAAAAACGAAAGCAAGGCCGATACCACCCTTACCATTACTACCTACGGTGTTCCCAAAGTACCGGAGGCGGCGGGCGGAACCGGCTATGCGATCACCCGGTCCTATTACACGATGGACGGGCAACCTGCGGCGATGAACGACCTCAAGGTCGGGACACGTCTGGTTGCGGTGCTGGATGTCACGCCCTTCGGCCGGGGCGAGGCGCGGGTGATGGTGAATGATCCGCTGCCTGCGGGGTTCGAGATCGACAACCCGAACCTGATTTCCGGTGGATCGACCGAAGGGTTGAGCTGGCTGGAAACCGAAACCGACGTGGCGCATAGCGAATTCCGGCAGGATCGTTTCCTTACCGCGCTTGACCGTTATGACAATACCGCGTTCCGGCTGGCCTATGTGGTGCGGGCGGTGTCTCCGGGCACCTTCCATCAACCGGCAGCCTCGGTTGAAGACATGTATCGCCCCGATCTGACCGGATTGAGCGACGCAGGCACCATCACAATCGCTGAGTGATGCGCGCCAGACTGATCTTGACTTTGGCGGTGAGCCTTGGGCTTGCCGCCTTTGCGCGTGATGAAGCGGATATCTTGATCAATGCCACGGTATTGCCGCCCTTGGCGGTGCAATCTTCGGTCGAGGTTCGCGACAGGAACGGTGATTTGCTGCGCGTCTATACGGTGGCCAATGGCCGTTGGCGCCTGGCCGTGGATCCGCATGAGGTCGATCCGCGTTTTGTGGCGGCGCTGTTGGCCTATGAAGACAAACGGTTCTATAGCCATGACGGCGTTGACCTGCGCGCCATGCTTCGCGCCGCAGCGCAGGCGGTTTGGAATGGGCATGTCGTTTCGGGCGGGTCAACCCTGACAATGCAGGTGGCACGGTTGCTGGAGGCGGGCGGCACCGGCAAAGTCGAGGGCAAGCTGAGACAGATGCGCGTGGCCTTGGCGCTGGAGCGGCGGCTGACCAAAGAGCAGATTCTGGCGCTCTATCTGCATCTGGCACCCTATGGGGGCAATCTGGAAGGCATCCGCGCTGCAACCCTGTCGTATTTCGGCAAAGAGCCGCGCTTGTTGACGCCTGCCGAAATCGCGCTGCTGGTGGCCATTCCGCAATCGCCCGAAAGCCGCCGCCCTGACCGGTTTGCCGAACGTGCCACCGACGCACGCGACAGGGTGTTGGCGCGGGCGGCGCGGGATGGGTTGATCTCGCAAGATCAGGCCAAGGCGGCACGCACTGAAATCGTACCCGCCCATCGGCGCGCATTTCCATCCATCGCGCCACATATGGACGATCGCGCCTTGGCCGAAGAACCGGGCTTGGCCCTGTATCGGCTGACACTGGACCGCAAATTGCAACTATCGCTTGAGGCCTTGGCCACCGAAGTCATCTCGGCCCAGGGTGAGCGGGTGCAGGTGGCAATCGTGGTGGCCGATCACCGCGCCGGCGAGGTGTTGGCCTCGGTTGGCTCTGCCGCCTTTCGGGCGGATGCGCGCGCGGGTTTTGTCGATATGACCCAGGCGCTGCGGAGCCCAGGCTCAACGCTGAAACCTCTGGTCTATGGGTTGGCCTTTGATGAAGGGCTGGTTCATCCCGAAACCATGATCGAGGACCGTCCGGTTGATTTCAACGGCTACAAACCGCAGAATTTTGACCGCCACTATCGCGGCACGATCCGGGTGCGCGAGGCTTTGCAACAATCCTTGAATATTCCTGTGGTCATGTTGACCGATGCCATTGGCCCGGCCGCACTGCTGGCGGCGCTGGATAAGGCGGGGGTGAAATACAAGATACCGGGCGGCAAGCCGGGCCTTGCGATTGCACTGGGGGGCTTGGGTGTAACTTTGGAAGATATGGTGCAACTTTATGCCGCCATAGCAAGAGGTGGTGTGTCGTTGCCCCTGACGCATACGATGCTGGGGGATCGTGAGGAGGGCCAACGGCTCTTGAGTGCCTCATCTGCCTGGCAGGTGGGAGATATTCTGGCCGGGCTGGCCCCGCCACCGGGCGCACCGGAAAATCGCCTGGCCTACAAGACCGGCACCTCTTATGGCCATCGGGACGCTTGGGCGATTGGCTTTGACGGGCGGCATGTTATCGGGGTCTGGATGGGGCGGCCCGATGGCACGCCAGTGCCGGGCGCCTTTGGGGCGGACTTGGCGGCCCCGGTTTTGTTTCAGGCCTTTGCACGGCTGAAGCGCAGTCTTGATCCGCAACCGCCTGCCCCGCCGCAAACCCTGTTGGTTTCGAATGCGGAATTGCCGCTTCCGTTGCGCAGTTTCCGCTCGCGCACAGCGATCTTCGAGCCTGACGCCGACGCTCCCGCCGTCGCCTTCCCGCCCGACGGGGCCGAGGTTGAACTGCTGCCAGAGGGCCTGTTGGTACGCGTTCGTGGGGGCGTGGCACCCTATACCTGGATGGCCGACGGGGTTCCGGTGGCATTGGCATTGTCGGGGCGTGAGGCCATGCTCGACCAGTTGGGCAAGGGCTTTGTCACGCTGTCGGTGATTGACGCGACGGGGCGTTCAGCGCGGGCCAAGGTACGGTTGCGCTGAACGGCTGTCACACCCTTTCCAGTGCCAGGGCAATGCCCTGACCGCCGCCGATGCACATGGTCACCAATGCGGTCTTGCCACCCATGCGCTCCAGCTCATACAGCGCCTTGGTGGTGATCAGCGCTCCGGTGGCCCCAACTGGATGGCCCAACGCAATTGCCCCGCCATTCGGGTTCACCCGCTCGGGATCAAGCCCAAGCTCTGCCGAAACCGCCAGCGCTTGCGCGGCAAAAGCCTCATTCGATTCGACCAGATCGAAATCACCCGGCTGCATTGCCAGCTTGGCGCAGAGCAATCGCACCGCCGGAACCGGGCCAAGCCCCATCACCTTGGGATCAACTCCGGCAATGGCATAGCCCATCAGGCGCGCACGCGGGCGCAATCCACCCAAGGCATCACCCCGCGCCAGGATCAGAGCCGCCGCGCCGTCATTGATTCCCGAGGAATTTCCGGCCGTAACCGTGCCACCCTTTTGAAAGGCCGGGCGCAATCCGGCCAATGCTTCAAGCGAGGTGGCCTTTGGGTGTTCATCTTTTGCGAAGCGGATACTGCCCTTACGGGATTGCATTTCGACCGGGGCGATCTGATCATCAAAGCGTCCCTCTGCGATGGCACGGGCGGCGCGCATCTGGCTTTGCAGAGAAAAGGCATCTTGCGCCTCTCGGGTGATACCATATTGGGTGGCAACATTTTCCGCCGTCACCCCCATATGCCCGGTGCCAAACGGACAGGTCAGCGCGCCGGTCATCATATCCAGGGCAAGCGTGTCGCCCATTTTCTGGCCCCAGCGCGCCGTGGTCAGCAGATAGGGTGCGCGGCTCATGCATTCAGCGCCCCCGGCCAAGGCGAAATCTGCCTCGCCCAATGTCAGCATCTGCATGGCTGAAACGATGGCTTGCGCCCCTGAACCGCACAGCCGATTGACGTTCATTGCAGGAGTGCTGTCGGGAATGCCTGCATTCATCGCCGTCACCCGGCTTAGATACATGTCGCGCGGTTCGGTGTTGATGACATGGCCGAAAACCACTTGCCCAATCCGGTCCGGGGCAATTCCTGCACGTATGATTGCGGCCTTCGCCGCCACTGTGGCGATGTCGATGGGCGGCAGGGAAGAAAGCGATCCGCCAAAACCACCGATGGCCGTGCGGGCGGCGGAGAGAATGAAAATATCGGTCATGGCGTTCTTTCCAGAGCTGATTTTGGGGGCATAGGCGGCTATGCATAATGATGTCGAACCAGCATAGCCGACCGTTTCAATCCACGCAGCCTTTTTGTGATGGCAGTGGGCGTCCGAACGCCTTAAGCGTTTTACCCGGATCATCCCCCGGTTGCGGCATGAGTTCAGACTGGTTTGCTCCGACCAACGGCGCGGCATCTTCAAACAGACATCGGCACTGAACGGCAATCACAATGTCTGTCAGGCGGGCATCAGTCAGGCGGGCTTCTTTCTCAATCGACCCCATCGCCTGCAACCACGCGATGATGCACAAGTTGCGTGGTCTTTGCATCCCGATCTGTGCTTGAATATCGCGCACCGAGTGACTTGCCTAACTGCAATTTGGGAGAGCGCTTGAAATGTGCG
>JAGPBG010000149.1 GCA_018063485.1 Cypionkella sp. | reverse complement strand
GTGATCTTGCCTGCGCCTGCCGCGGCAGCTGCTTTCGGTGCTTTTGCCATGTCGTTTCTCCGGTTCCTCAGAGCGCCTCAGCGCCCGAAATGATTTCGATAAGCTCTTTGGTGATCGCGGCTTGCCGCGAGCGGTTGTATTGGATGGTCAGCTTGTTGATCATGTCGCCCGCGTTGCGGGTGGCGTTGTCCATCGCTGATGTCCGCGCGCCTTGTTCGGATGCGCCGTTTTCCAACAGCGCGGTGAACACTTGCGTGGCCAATGCGCGCGGCAACAGATCAGCCAGGATGGCCTCTTCGCTTGGCTCATAATCGTAAAGCGCGGGTGCTGCATCCACAGCCTCGAACACCGCAGGGATCACCTGCTGCATCGTCGGCACCTGTGAAATCACCGATTCAAAGCGGTTGAAGAAAATCGTGACCACATCACACTCACCCGCCTCATAGCGGGCCAGCAGATCGCGGGCGATGCTTTGAGCATTGGTATAGGCGACGCGCTTGACTTCCGACAGATCGACGTGGCCAACGAAGTAGGCCGAGAAATCGCGCTTCAACTGCTCGCGGCCTTTTTTGCCAACGGTCAGAATTTGCAGCGTTTTTCCCTGCATCAACAGCTCATTCGCCCGCGCACGGGCCAGCCGCACGATAGACGAGTTGAAACCGCCGCAAAGCCCGCGCTCGCCAGTCAACACGACCAGCAGATGCACTTTGTCATTGCCGGTGCCGCGCAGAAGAACAGGCGCTGCCGCCGATTGGCCAACGCCGGCAGCAAGGCCACCCATCACCGCCGCCATCCGCTCGGCATAGGGCCGGGCGGCGACGGCAGCATCCTGGGCGCGGCGCAGTTTTGCTGCGGCGACCATCTGCATCGCCTTGGTGATCTTGCGCGTGTTTTTCACGCTGCCAATGCGGTTTTTTAAGTCCTTAAGGCTGGGCATAGATTATCTCCCCTGCCCCGCCCTCAGGCGAAGTCTTTCGCAAAAGCGTCAAGTTCTGCACGCATGGCTTTCTCCAGATCGCCTGAAACTTTCCGGTCTTTCATGGTGATGTCTTCCAGCAAGGCTTTGCCTTTGGAGCGCAGGTGGCGAAGCAGATCGGCTTCAAACCGGCCCACATCCTTCACCGAGATCTTGTCAAGATAGCCGTTGGTGCCGGCGAAGATCACGCAGACGATTTCCGCATTGGTCAGCGGTGAATATTGCGCCTGCTTCATCAACTCGGTCAGACGCGCCCCACGGTTCAGCAAGGCCTGGGTCGAGGCATCAAGATCAGAGCCGAACTGAGCGAAAGCCGCCATCTCGCGGTATTGCGCCAGCTCCAGCTTCACCTTGCCAGCCACCGATTTCATCGCATTGGTCTGAGCAGACGAACCAACCCGCGACACCGACAGACCGGTGTTCACAGCCGGGCGCACGCCTTGATAGAACAATTCCGTTTCAAGGAAGATCTGCCCGTCGGTGATCGAGATCACGTTCGTCGGAATAAACGCCGACACGTCGCCGCCTTGGGTTTCAATGATCGGCAAAGCGGTCAGTGAGCCCGAACCGAAATCTTCGTTCAGCTTGGATGAGCGTTCCAGCAAGCGAGAGTGCAGATAGAACACGTCGCCCGGATAGGCTTCACGGCCCGGCGGACGGCGCAGCAACAGCGACATCTGACGGTAGGCCACGGCCTGCTTGGAAAGATCATCATAAACGATCAGCGCATGGCGGCCGTTGTCGCGGAAAAACTCGGCCATTGCGGTCGCGGCATAGGGGGCCAGAAACTGCATCGGCGCGGGGTCGGATGCGGTTGCCGCCACCACGATGGTGTAGTCGATCGCGCCGGTTTCTTCCAGCTTCTTCACCAACTGTGCCACGGTCGAACGCTTTTGGCCGATAGCAACATAGATGCAGTAAAGTTTCTTTGACTCGTCGTCACCAGCGGCCAGGTTATAGGACTTCTGGTTCAGAATGGTGTCCAAAGCCACGGCGGTTTTGCCGGTCTGACGGTCACCGATGATCAACTCGCGCTGGCCACGGCCAACCGGGATCATCGCGTCAACGGCCTTCAATCCGGTTGCCATCGGCTCATGCACCGATTTGCGCGGGATGATGCCGGGGGCCTTTTGGTCGGCCACACGACGCTCGGTTGCCGCAATCGGGCCTTTGCCGTCGATCGGGTTGCCCAGACCGTCCACAACACGGCCCAGCAGCGCGTTACCCGCAGGCACGTCCACGATGGACTTGGTGCGCTTGACCACGTCACCTTCCTTGATGTCCTGGTCCGAACCGAAAATAACGATACCGACGTTATCAACTTCAAGGTTCAAGGCCATCCCGCGGATACCGCCGGGGAATTCCACCATCTCACCGGCCTGAACATTGTCCAGCCCGTGAACGCGGGCGATCCCGTCGCCAACCGACAGAACCCGGCCCACTTCGGCCACTTCTGCATCCTTACCGAAATTCTTGATCTGGTCCTTAAGGATCGCAGAGATCTCAGCCGCTTGGATTCCCATCACCCAACCTCTTTCATTGCATTCTGGAGCGCCGCCAGCTTGGATTTCACCGAAGTGTCGATCATGACCGACCCAAGTTTCACGACAAGGCCGCCGATGAGTGATTCATCAACGGTGGTGTTCAAAATAATCTCTTTGCCAACGCTGGCTTTCAGCGTGGCCGCAAGTTTCTTGGCCTGAGCCGCCGACAGGCTTGCGGCCGAAGCCACTTCCGCCGTCATCTCGCCCTTTTCTTCGGCAATCCGCGCTTTCAGATTGGCCACCAGTTGCGGCAGCACAAACAAGCGCCGCTTGCTGGCCATCAGCGCCATGGTGTTCGCCGTCATCGCCGATACACCCATCTTCTTGGCAACCGCAGCCATCGCTGCCGCCTGTTCATCGCGCCCGATCACCGGCGAGGCGATCATGGCGGCCAGGTCCGGACTGGCGGCAAGCGCCGCGCCCAGCGCATCGGCATCGGCCTCAAGTGCCTTGAGGTCATTGTCGTCTTTGGCGATCTCAAACAAGGCCTGCGCGTAGCGCGAGGCAATGCTCAAGGACATCGAGGCTGATTCGGACACGTCATCCCTTCCGCGGTCTAGGCCCATTCGTTAACCGCTTTGGGCAACAACCCTTTTGCGGCGCATCCAAAGGGGCATGCGTCTTTCGATTTCGGGCGTCTCTAGCAGGGAAAAAGCCACCCCGCAACCGGGTAGGGTGGGGAATTTTCACGCGATCGTGTGCGACAAAAGGCATCTCTTGCCGCCGATCCCGAAGTTGCGGGGCAGAATCCCTTGAAAGGCCCGGTCAAAGCCCATGCTGCATTGATTGGAGTCGCCTTGGAAACAACCAACGCCCCTTGCGACTCTGCGGCTTTGACCCGGCCCCTACGACAGCCTGTTCGCGCGCCGTGGGCACTGCTGCCCCCACGCCCTCCAGCACCCGCAGCGGGCGGCGCACCTTGGCCCCCAATCCGCCGCGCGTGGGCGCGTAAACCTGCTTGGTGGCCTCCACCATCAACACCCCTCCGGCCAACCAGGGCAGGGCCCGCCCGAATCTCTCCCAGAAATTCGAGGTTTTCAGCCAGAATCTCCCCTCTGACGGTGGCGCAAACAGCAATGTCATGCTGCGCTCGGGCGTAAAGCCATAGCCCTTGATCTGCGCCTCAAGCTGGCCACCGCTATAGGGGCGACCATGGCCGAACGGGGTGCCATCGCGGCGCGCCCACAGCCCAGCGCGGTTGGGCACCACAAACAACACCCGCCCGCCCGGAGCCAGCACCCGCAGCGCCTCTTCCAGCACAGCCCCCGGATTGTCCGAGGTTTCCAACCCATGCATCAACACCAACCGGTCCACCGACCCGGTGGCAATCGGCCACAGCGTCTCGTCACACAGCACCGAAACATTGGGCATTCCGGCAGGCCAGGCCATCACGCCTTGCGGCCCCGGCATCAGGCCGATCACCCGCGCGGCATCTGCCAGATAGGGCCGCAACAGCGGTACGGCAAAGCCAAAGCCCACCACCGTCTGGCCCGGCGCCGGTGGAAACAGCGCCACCAACTGATCGCGGATGGCCCGCTGCGCCACCCGCCCAAGCCGGGTGCGATAGTAAAAACTGCGCAGATCCACCACATCCAGATGCATAAATTTTCCGGCCCTTGCCCCGCCCTTGCCGATCATAGCCACAAACGCGCGCCTTGCCATGCCCGATTTCCGGCAGTGGCTTTCTGCGCAAAGGATGGGCACATTGACGGTTCGGCGCAAAGGCCCCCCGATGGAAGAGCGCTCGCGCCGCCCGTGCCTTGGGTCGGTTACGCTGCGTCAGCCGTCGAGTTTGGTCAGATCGGCCACGCCCGAGCAGATGGCGCGGATGCGGTGCAGCAGGTTCAGGCGGTTGCGGCGGATGATTTCGGTGTCGGAATTGACCTGAACGGCGGTGAAGAAGGCGTCGATGGGGGCCCGCAAGTTTGCCATCGCCTCCATTGCGGTGGCGAAATCTTCCACCTTCATCGCGGGGGTGATGGCGGATTCTGCGGCATCAAGGGCGGCAAACAGCGCGCGTTCTTCATCTGTCTCGGCAAATTTCGGATCGGCACCATAGGAATATTCGACACCATCCTTGGTTTCCGCCTGAGTCAGGATGGTATTGGCCCGCTTGAAGCCCTGCAACAGGTTCGGCCCGTCTTCGGTTTTAAGAAACGCCGCCAACGCCTTGGCCCGATTGACCAAAAGCGTCAGATCATCATTGCCGGGCATGGCCAAGCAGGCGTCGATGACGTCATGGCGGATGCCCTGGTCTTTGAGGAAGACTTTGAGGCGGTCGTGGAAGAAGGAGAGGAGATTCTCCAAAAGTGAACCAGACTCTTGAACGATTAGCTCATGTTGAGCTTCCTGCGCGCCCAAGAAGTCCACCCTTTGGCCTTCCCAGTTCATAACGTCGACTGTGCAAGCGACTCTCCAGATCGGGCTTTCGACCCATTTCGCAACATCAAAAGGCTCATAAACTACAGGTGTCCACCAGCGTTGCGGGTCTACTTCCAAATTCCATGGTGCAAATGGGAATGCCTCATAAACCGCGCGTCGTCTCGCAAGTTCATCTACGAACTCACCGCTCGCGAGATGCCTAAAGAGGTATTTCCCTTCCACAAAATCTAGCGCTTCCAAAGTTTGCCGCAGCGAAAACTCGAACTTCGAAAGGAGACCTGCCCGCACCCCATTCCCCAGCACCAAGCGAATAACCCCCAACGCGGCGCGGCGCAGGGCGAAGGGGTCTTTTGACCCGGTGGGCTTTTCGTCGATGGCCCAGAAGCCGGTCAGGGTGTCGATCTTGTCAGCCAGCGCCACGGCGACCGAGACGGGATCGGTGGGCACGGTGTCGGTGGGGCCGAGGGGGGAGTAGTGGTCGCGGGCGGCCAGCGCCACGGCGTTGGGCAGGCCTGCTTCGCGGGCGTAGTACATGCCCATCAGGCCTTGGAGTTCAGGGAACTCGCCGACCATCGACGAACGCAGGTCGGCCTTGGCGAGGTTGGCGGCTTTCTCGGCCACGTCAGCATCCGCGCCGACCAAGGGGGCGATTTCGCGGGCAAGGGCGGCAATGCGGGCTATGCGGTCGGACTGGCTGCCCAGTTTGTTGTGGAAGGTGACGGATTTTAGCCCCTCCAGCCATTCGCCCATGCCCGCCTTGGCGACGCGCAGATCATTCTCCCAGAAGAATTTCGCATCCGACAGCCGCGCCGACAGCACCTTCTGGTTGCCCGCAAGGATCGTCGCGCCATGGTCGGCGGTCTCGGTATTGGCGACGGTGACAAAGCCTTCGATCCGGCCGGTCTTGGGGTTTCTCACCGAGAAGAATTTCTGATGCTCGCGCATCGAGGTTTGCAGCACCTCGGGCGGCAGGCCAAGGAAGGCGGGGTCTATCCGGCCCATCAGCGGGACGGGCCATTCGACCAGCCCGGCGACTTCGGCAAGCAGCCTGTCGTCGGGAACCAGTTCCATTCCGGCAGCAAAGGTGAGGTTTTGCGCCGCCTGAAGGATCGCCGCCTCACGTTCGGACGTGTCCAGCATGACATGGGCGCGTTTGAGCTTCACCGCG
>JAGPBG010000148.1 GCA_018063485.1 Cypionkella sp. | reverse complement strand
TGCGCGGCTTTTGTGGCTTTCTGTTCGCTCGCTTTGGCCTGTCGGCCCTGTCAGCAGGGGTCTTTGCCGATAATCCTGCCTCGGCGCGGGTGCTGGAAAAATGCGGATTTCGGCGGGTGTCGGAAGCCCTGCACGCCTCATGCGGCAGGGCGGAACCCGCCTTGTGCTGGATGTATGAAATGACGCGGCCGCAAGCGGTGGAACTTCCCGGCGAGACGAAAGGCCGGAAAGGCGTGAAATCCGAGCTGTCTCCATGGGGCTGAATGACCCCTCATCAGGCAAAAGCCAAAGTCATCCGATAAACCTCCGATTTCGAAACTTGACGCAATGCGCGATGGCCAAACCGGGGCAAAATCCCTGTGCTTGAGGTATTCTCTCTGATCCTGTATCGCCTGATGCAACCTCTATGAAAGCGCCCAAGCGATGAAATTTCTTGACCTCTGCAAAGTCTATATCCGCTCGGGCGGCGGCGGCGGCGGCTGCGTTTCTTTCCGGCGCGAGAAATTCGTCGAATTCGGCGGCCCCGATGGCGGTGATGGCGGCAATGGCGGCTCGGTCTGGGTCGAGGCGGTTGATGGCCTGAACACCCTGATCGACTTTCGCTATCAGCAGCATTTCTTCGCCAAGTCCGGCCAGCCCGGAATGGGCAGCCAGCGCACCGGCAAGACCGGCGACGATATCGTGTTGAAGGTGCCGGTGGGAACCGAGATTCTGGACGAGGACGAAGAAACCGTGCTGGCCGATCTGGTCGAAGTCGGCCAACGGGTGCTGTTGGCCAAGGGCGGCAACGGCGGCTGGGGCAATCTTGCGTTCAAATCCTCGACCAACCGCGCTCCTGCGCGGGCCAATGCCGGACAAGAGGGGATCGAGCGCACGATCTGGCTGCGTCTGAAGCTGATCGCCGATGCCGGTCTGGTGGGCCTGCCCAATGCCGGGAAATCGACGTTTCTGGCGGCGGTTTCCAACGCCCGCCCCAAGATTGCTGACTACCCTTTCACCACGCTGGTGCCCAACCTTGGTGTGGTCGGCATCGACGGCGCGGAATTCGTGATGGCCGATATTCCGGGGCTGATCGAGGGTGCGTCCGAAGGGCGCGGTTTGGGGATGCAGTTTCTGGCGCATGTGGAGCGCTGCAAGGTGCTGCTGCATCTGGTTGACGGCACCTCATCCACCATCACCAAGGATTACCGCACCATTGTCAAAGAGCTTGAGGCCTATTCCGAGGTGCTGGGAGACAAGAAACGCATTTTGGCGCTGAATAAATGTGACGCGCTGGACAAAGCCACGATCACCACCCGCCGCAAGGCGTTGGAAAAGGCCTCGGGCGGGCCGGTAATGGTGATTTCGGGCGTGGCAGGGATGGGCCTGCAAGAGACGCTTCGCGCGCTTTACCGCGAGATTCAGGGTGAGGCTCCGGCGATGGAGGACGGGCCTTGGCAGCCCTGAGACCTCTCGTCGCTCCTGACCTGCGCGATGCCAAACGGTTGGTGGTGAAGATCGGCTCGGCCCTGTTGGTGGACCGCGTGAGCGGTCTGAAACAGGGCTGGCTCTCTGCGCTGGCGCTGGATGTGGTTGAGGCCAAGCTGCGCGGCACCGATGTGGTGCTGGTGTCGTCTGGCTCGATTGCTTTGGGGCGCAAGGTGCTGGGCTTGGGCGACGGAGTCTTGACCTTGGAGCAATCGCAAGCGGCAGCGGCGGTGGGGCAAATCCGGCTGGCGCGCGCCTATGAGGAGGTGTTGGCCCCGCATGGTATCACCACGGGGCAAGTGCTGGTGACGCTGGAAGATACCGAGGATCGGCGGCGATATCTGAACAGCCGCGCCACGATGGAAACTCTGCTGGGTCTTGGCGTGGTGCCAATCGTCAACGAGAATGACACCGTGGCCACGGATGAGATCCGCTATGGCGATAACGACCGTCTGGCGGCGCAAATTGCGGTGACGGTGGGGGCGGATCAGTTGATCCTGCTTTCGGATGTGGACGGGTTTTATTCGGCCAATCCCAAGGAGGATGCTGGCGCGCAACGCTTTGATCTGGTTGAGGCGATTACGCCCGAGATCGAGGCGATGGCAGGTGATCCGATTTCGCGATTGTCGAAAGGCGGAATGAAAACCAAACTGATGGCGGCCAGGATTGCGGTGGCGGGCGGTTGTGCGATGGCGATTGCCGAGGGGTTTTCAGAACGCCCGTTGCAAGCACTGATCGAGGGCGCGGCGCGGACCTGGTTCTTGGCGCAGGGTGATCCGCAACTTGCGCGCAAACGCTGGATCAATGCTATGAAACCGCGCGGGGAACTGCGGCTGGATGCGGGGGCGGTAGTGGCTTTGCGGGCAGGGAAATCACTGTTGCCTGCAGGAGTTACGGCCGTGAGCGGCAATTTCGGGCGCGGTGATCCGGTGGCAATTCTGTCGCCTGCGGGCGTTGTGTTGGGCACGGGTCTGGTGCGCTATACGGCGCTGGAGGCCAGGCTGATCGCGGGGCACCGCTCCAGCGATATTGCTGGGATCTTGGGATATCAGGGCCGGGCGGCGCTGGTGCATCGCGATGATATGGTGATCTGATCCCTGGGGCCGCCCGAGAGTAATTTTGCCAAGAGGAAAGGGCGGAAGATGTCGGATTTGATGCGGGACATCGGGACGCGCGCGCGGGCAGCGGCCACAGAACTGGCCTATGCCAGCCAGGAACGCAAATATGCGGCGCTGATTGCGGCGGCGCATAAGGTTTGGGAGGATCGGCAAGCGATCTTTGACGCCAATTCGATGGATATTGCCTATGGCGAAGAAAAGGGCCTTGGCCCCGCCATGATGGACCGGCTGCGGCTGGATGAGGGGCGGCTGCGCGCGATTGTGGATAGTTTGCGCACTGTCGCCGAGCAGCCTGATCCGGTGGGACGTGTTCTGGCCGAATGGGACCGTCCGAATGGCTTGCATATTCAAAGGGTTGCAACTCCGCTAGGGGTGATAGGCGTGATCTATGAAAGCCGCCCGAATGTGACGGCGGATGCGGGTGCCCTGGCCCTGAAGGCGGGCAATGCAGTGATTTTACGCGGCGGATCAGAGAGTTTTCATTCCTCGGAGGCTTTGCATGACTGCATGGTTTGGGGACTGCGCGAGGCGCGTCTGCCGGCGGATGCGATCCAGATGATCCCCACGCGGGACCGCGAGATGGTGACCGCGATGCTGCGCGCCGTGGACTATATCGACGTGATCGTGCCTCGCGGTGGCAAGGGCCTGGTGGCGCTGGTGCAGGCCGAGGCTCGGGTGCCGGTGTTTGCGCATCTGGAGGGGATTTGTCACGTCTATGCCGACCGTGATGCCGATCTGCAAAAGGCGCGGGCTGTGGTGTTGAATGCCAAGACCCGCAGGCCCGGAGTGTGCGGGGCTGCGGAATGTCTGCTGCTTGATTGGCAGTTTTACACCAGGCATGGTGCGGTTCTGATCGAGGATCTGTTGGCGGCGGGGGTTGAAGTGCGGGTGGACGCCGAGTTGCTGAAGATACCCGGCACGGTGGCCGCCCAGCCCGAGGATTTCGGGCGCGAGTTCCTTGACAAGATCATCGCGGTGAAGCTGGTCGATGGGGTGGATGAGGCGATTTCGCATATCCGGCGCTATGGGTCCAATCATACCGAAAGCATTCTGACCGAGAATGACGAGACGGCGGCGCGGTTCTTTCAGCGGCTGGATTCGGCGATATTGATGCGCAACGCCTCGACCCAATTTGCCGATGGTGGCGAATTCGGCATGGGGGCCGAGATTGGCATTGCCACCGGCAAACTGCACGCGCGCGGGCCCGTGGGAGCCGAGCAGTTGACCAGTTTCAAATATCTGGTGACCGGAAACGGGACGATTCGGCCTTAGAAGGAAAAGCGGATCTCGCTATCGGTCAGAGTCGTCAACAGGCGGCGATGCTGGCGCATGATTTCTTCGAGGGCCAGCAGGAAATGCACATGTTGCGGGCCAATCTCAGGTAAGATGCCTGGGTCTGCCAACAGATTCCAAAGCGCGGTATCGAGTTTCAGTTTCGTGGCGGTGCCGGTGATGGCCCAACGTGTCTCGCTGCGCTCAACCTCGATGCGGCCCCCGTAGGGCATGGCGGTTTCAAGGCACAGGATCAGCAAAAGCGCCAGCTTCACCTCGCGCCGCGACAGATCGGGCGGGCTTTGCCATTCGATTTGCAACCGTGAGCCGCAGGTCATGTCATCGAGGATCGTCGCCACTTCAGAGCGGCTGATGCGCTGATCAAGGCCGTTGCCGCTGGCGCCGAAAGCTATGCGGAAATAGCGGATACGGGCGTTGGCATTCATGACGCTTTCAGCGATCAGCGAGATTTCCGGGCCGGATTGCCCTCCGGCCATCATCAACAACTCAACCCCGTTGCCGATTGCGCCCAGAGGGCTGATAAGATCATGGCAGATGCGTGAGCCAAGCAAGGCCGCGAGATCAGGTTTTTCAGGCATCGGGATGATCCTTGAAGGGGCAGCAAATGACATCAATGTTTGAGCCGGGTATGATGGTTTATCATCCAGCCCGCCCCGAGTGGGGGCTGGGACAGGTACAATCCAATATCGGCGGGCGGGTGACAGTGAATTTCGAACATGCGGGCAAGGTGGTGATTGATTTGCGGCATGCCGAACTGCAGCCGGTGTTCGGCATTTGACGCAGTATGTGGTCAATAAAGGGTTAACACAATCGGTGATTGTTTTTGCGCCACCCGCCCTTTCCGGGGATCACCGTTGCACTGGGCAGGGGGCTGGCTTAAGACCGGTCCGGGGCACAGCTCCTTTGGCAGCAGGTAAGTCGGAATGATCGTTGACGAGCCAGATTTCACCTTGCGACTGGCAGAGAATGACCGCGACCTGCGGGCTGCGCAAAGGCTTCGCTATCAGGTATTTGTCGAGGAACTGGGTGGAACGGGTGCTATGGTTGATCGGGTCAACCGGCTGGAACGTGACGCGTTCGATCCGTTGTTTGACCATATGCTGCTGATCGACCGGCGGCGGGATCCGGCTGCATTGGAGGATGTGGTTGGGGTTTACCGGCTGTTGCGGTCGGACCGGATGGCTGTGGGGCAGCGGTTTTATTCCGAAGATGAATATGATCTGACGCCGCTGCGGTCTTCGGGGCGACGCTTGCTGGAACTGGGGCGGTCTTGCGTTCATGCCCAATACCGCGGCGGGTCCGCGATGTTCTTGTTGTGGAATGGTCTGGCTGATTATGTGCTGGCGCATCAGATTGAGATCATGTTCGGGGTGGCATCCTTTCACGGCACCGACATTGCGGCATTGGCCCCGGCGCTTTCGTATCTGCACGCCCATCATCTGGCTCCGCCAGCCTTGCGGGTGCGGGCGCGCGCCGCGCAATTGCAACGCATGGATCTGGTGCCAGCGGATCAACTGGACCGGCGGGCGGCAATGGCGGCAACGCCAGCGTTGATCAAAGCCTATCTGCGGCTGGGCGGCTTTATCGGCGAGGGGGCCTGGATTGACCATGCGTTCAACACCACCGATGTCTGCCTGATCATGGACACCGCGCGGATGAGTGAAAAGCATCGCGCCTTTTATCTGCGTAAATCCGCGAGGGCGCCATGAGCGATTGGCGTGACGTTCCGATGGATTTGCCACGGATCGGGCCACTGGGCTGGCTGCTGGTTTTGCTGCGCGGCGGGGTTTTGGGAACTTTGACCTATGGCAGCCTGTTGGTGTTGCTGGCGGTGCGGCTGATCGAGCGGCCCATCTGGGGGGCGACGCGCCCGCTGTCGCCGTTTGTGACCCAATTTGTCTGCCGCGCCGCTTTCCCGATATTGCAAATGCCTTTGGTGATTTCTGGCAAACCGATGCGTCATCGCGGGGCGATTGTGGCCAATCATTCTTCATGGTTGGATATTTTCGCCCTGAATGCAGCACAGCGCGGCTATTTCGTGGCAAAATCCGAAGTGAGTGACTGGGCCGGGATCGGCTGGTTGGCGCGGGCGACGGGAACTGTGTTCATCGCGCGAAAGGGCAGTGAGGCCAAGCGCCAGCAAGAGGTGTTCGAGCAGCGGTTGCGCCGTGGGCACCGGTTGATGTTCTTTCCCGA
>JAGPBG010000147.1 GCA_018063485.1 Cypionkella sp. | reverse complement strand
GATTTTCTGACGCCCAATGAGACCGAGGCCGAATTGCTGACGGGTTTACCGGTGACGAATCTGGCGCAAGCCGAGCGTGCTGCCGATGCGTTGATGGCGCGCGGCGTAGGCGCCGTGGTGCTGACCTTGGGAGAAAAGGGCGCGCTTTATCGAGGTCCGGGCGTGTCGGTTTTGATTCCGGCACGGGCGGCGGGCCAGGTGGTGGAGACAACCGGCGCAGGCGATGCCTTTCACGGGGGCTTTGCTGTGGGGCTGGCCGAAGGGCTGAGCGTGGAAGCCGCGGTGCGGTTCGGTGTGGCCGTTGCGGGCATATCGGTGACACGGGCGGGGGCTGCGGCCTCAATGCCGTTACGTGCCGAAGTCGAGGCATTTGTAGCACAGACGTAGGCTGTTTGCGCGCGCCATCACCAACGGCGATTACTCTCCCAAGGGCATTTTTCAGGCAGTTGAAGGATTTGGCATCAATCACATAATACTTGCAAATGCATGTAAATCTGCTAGATCTGCGCAGGGAGAAAGCGGAGCAACCGCAGTATGGGGAGAGGAAGATGACGTCTGCGCATGTATTGGCAAATCTCGCTGCAATGTTGGCCTCGGGAGGGGTGGAGGTGGTGGATTGCACCGGGGTGCTGGGGCCGAACACGCCCTTGTTGAAGCTGCCCCCCGATTTTGCCAAGGATACGCCTAAAATCGAGATTCACCGTATTTCGGAATATGACAAGGACGGGCCGTTCTGGGCCTGGAACTGGTTGAAGGTCGGTGAGCATTCAGGCACCCATTTTGATGCGCCGCATCATTGGATCACCGGTAAGGATTTTGCTGATGGCTATACCGATACACTGCCGGTGCAGCGGTTGGTGGCCCCGGTCAACGTGCTGGATTTCGCGGCGGAATGTGCCGCCGATCCTGATTTTCTGCTTACGATTGAGCATGTGAGGGCTTGGGAAGCCAAGCATGGCGCGATCAATGCCGGGGAATGGGTGGTGATGCGCAGTGATTGGGACAAGCGAGCGCATTCGGAGGATTTATTCCTCAATGCCGATGAAACCGGACCACATACGCCGGGACCGACGGCTGAAGTGATCGAATATCTGATTTCAAAGGGCATTGTCGGCTGGGGCAGTCAGTGCATCGGCACCGATGCGGGGCAGGCCGGTGGGATGACACCACCATTTCCCGCGCATAACTTGCTGCACAAACACAACTGTTATGGGTTGGCCAGTCTGGCCAATCTGGATCGGCTGCCCGCCAAGGGCGCAATCTTGATTGCAGCACCGCTGAAGATTGAAAACGGCACAGGCAGCCCGATCCGGGCGCTGGCCTTGGTGGCACGCTAGGTTCGAGCAAGACCGGTTTGCTGCCGACAGCTTGGTTGGTGGCGAACCAGGGCAAAGCCCGCATCTGCATCTGGGGGGCCGATGACCGAAGATGACCGTGATTTGTTTCCGGGGCTTGGTGATATTGGTCTGACCAATTTCGCGCCCTATCTGATGAACCGCATCATGGGGCGCTACAACGCCAGTTTGCGCGATGAGATGGCCGATCAAGGGCTTACCACGCCGAAAATGCGGGCGCTGGCGGTGCTGTCGGTGGTGCAGGCACCGCTGATCCGGGAGTTGGCGGTTTATACAGTGGTGGACCCTTCGACGCTGAGCCGTGTGCTGGATCAGCTTGATGCGGATGGTTTGGTGCGGCGTGAGGCGGATGCGTCTGACAGCCGTGCGGTGCGGGTCCATATCACTGCTGCGGGGCGGGCGGCGTTTGATGCGCTTTGGCCGCATATGGCGCAGGCTCAGGCGCGAATGTTTCGCGGCATTGCACAAGACGAGCGGCGAGCCTTTGTCGGCACGCTGCAAAAGATGCTGACCAATATCAGAAAGCACGAGATCTAGATGGCAGAGCGTTCCTTCAAAGCCGAAGTCGAAGACCTGCGCCTGGGTGCGGGGGAAACCTTTACCGGCGAGGGGATTCTGGCGATCACCAAGGCGCTGCTGGAAAACGGCGTTGGCTATGTCGGCGGCTATCAGGGCGCGCCGATTTCGCATCTGATGGATGTGCTGGCGGATGCCGAGGAGTTGCTGGCCGAATTGGGCGTGCGGTTCGAGGCCAATGCCAATGAGGCGGCGGCGGCGGCGATGTTGGCGGCCTCGGTGCATTATCCGATCCGGGGGGCGGTGACATTCAAGGGCTCGGTCGGGGTGAATGTAGCCTCGGATGCCTTGGCTAATCTGGCCTCGTCTGGCGTGACGGGCGGGGCCTTGATCATCGTCGGCGAGGATTACGGCGAAGGGTCCAGCATCATGCAGGAGCGCACGCATCCCTTTGCGATGAAATCACAATTCTGGTTGCTTGACCCGCGCCCGAACCTGCCGTCGATCGTTCAGGCGGTGTCTGACGGGTTTGAGCTGTCAGAGGTCAGCAATACCCCTGTCATGCTGATGGTCCGCATAAGGTCTTGCCATGTGACGGGCAGTTTTCAGACCCGCGACAACCAGCGGCCCCCCCTGACAGTGCGCGACGCCCTCTCTAACCCGCGCAGCGATTTCGCCCGTGTGGTGCTGCCGCCGATGTCCTTCGCGCATGAGCAGGACAAGGTGAAAAATCGCTGGCCTGCGGCGGAACGGTTCATCCGCCAGAAGGGGCTGAATGAGGTGTTCGGGCCTGCGGGTTCTTTTGGCATCGTGGTGCAGGGGGGGATGTATAACGGGCTGATCCGCGCCTTGCAGCGGTTGGGTCTGGCCGATATTTCGGGCCACTCCGAAGTGCCGATATATGTTTTGAACGTGACCTATCCGCTGCTTGCGGCCGAGTTTTTGGCGTTTTGCGACGGCAAGGATCATGTGTTGGTGGTCGAGGAAGGGCAGCCCGAGTTCATTGAAACCCAGCTTGGCTCGTTCCTCTATCGAGCGGGGTCGGGGGTAAAGCTGCATGGCAAGGGGATTTTCCCGCTGGCGGGGGAATATACCGGCCAAGTGATGCTGGACGGGGTGACGGGGTTTCTGAAGATCGCCGCGCCCGAGACGTTGGCGGCTGTGGTGCGCGCGCCCAATGTCGATGCGCCTGCCATTCCCGACTTGTCCAAAACCGTGCCGATCCGTCCGCCCGGCTTTTGCACCGGTTGCCCCGAACGCCCGATTTTTGCAGCAATGAAGCTGGTGGAAAAGGAGTTGGGCAAGCATCAGATATCGGCTGATATCGGCTGCCATCTGTTTGCCAGCCTGCCACCATTCGAGATTGGCGGCGCGACGATGGGTTATGGCCTTGGCCCTGCGGCCAATGCGGCCTTTGATGGCGGCGGCGAGCGGCGGCCTGTGGCGATCATTGGCGATGGTGGGTTTTGGCACAATGGGCTGTCATCGTCCTTCACCAATATGGCGTTCAACAAATCCGACGGCGTGGCGATTGTGGTGGATAACTTTTATTCTGCGGCGACGGGCGGGCAAGATGTGATGTCGAGCCGTGCCGACAATGCGACAAAGGCGACGAAGAACCCGATTTCCAAGGCGCTGAACGGAATCGGGATCAATTGGGTGCGCCAGGTCAATCACACCTATGATGTGGGCAGGATGCGCGATGTGATCCGCGAGGCGCTGACCACCGATGCGCCGGGGCCGCATGTAATTGTCGCCTCATCCGAATGTATGCTGAACAAGCAGCGGCGCGAAAAGCCGTTGCGGGCGGCGGCGATAAAGGCGGGGCGGCGGGTGGATATTCCGCGTTTTGGGGTGGATGAGGCAGTTTGCACCGGCGATCATGCCTGTATCCGGCTGTCGGGATGTCCGTCCTTGTCATTGAAACGGCTGGATGATCCGCTGCGTGATGATCCGGTTGCCTCGATTGATCAATCTTGCGTCGGCTGTGGCAACTGCGGCGAGGTTGCGGATGCGGCGGTGCTGTGTCCGTCGTTTTATCGCGCCGATGTGGTGCATAATCCATCGGGCTTTGAGCGCTGGCGGGCGGGGGTTCGTGCCCGTGTGATCGGTTGGCTGCAACGCAGGCGGGATGCAAAACGGTTGGTGTTCGAATGAGCGTGATCAAACTTGCGCTTTACGCGCTGGGCGGGCAGGGCGGCGGGGTTTTCACCGGATGGGTGGAGGCGGTGGCGCGGGCCAATGGCTATGTGGCGCAGGCGACCAGTGTGGCGGGGGTATCCCAGCGCACCGGAGCCACGGTTTACTATGTCGAGATGGCCCCGGCGGGCGGCGAGGCACCGGTGTTTTCGCTGATGCCTGCGGCAGGTGATGTCGATGTGATGGTGACAGCCGAGATGATGGAGGCGGGGCGCTCGATCCAGCGCGGGTTTGTCACGCCTGATCGCACCACGCTGATCACCTCGACCCATCGGGCGCTTGCCGTCAATGAAAAGATGGTGCCCGGAGATGGCATCGCCTCTTCTGATGCGGTGCTGGCGGCGGCGGAAATCGCGGCGCGGCGGGTGATTGCGGCCGATTTCGAGGCGCTGGCGCTGCGGGCGGGGTCGGTGATTTCGGCCAGCCTTTTCGGCGCGCTGGCGGCGGCAGAGGTGTTGCCCTTTCCCCGCGCGGCGTTCGAGGCGGCGATAGCGGGCAAGGGCGCCGAGGCCTCATTGCGAGCCTTTGCGGCGGGTTATGAAGCGGCGCTGGGGGCGGTTGAGAACCCGTCTGTGGCCAAAGGCGTGGCTGGTCCAAAAGGCCCGGCGCGATTGCTGGATGAGTGGGATCGGCTGGCGGCGCGGGCGCAGGTGATGCCCGACGCCGAAATGGCAATGGCGGGGCTGCGCAAAGTTGTGGAGTTCCAGGATATGGCTTATGGCGCGGAGTATCTTGCGCGGTTGGAACGACTGATTTTGCAGGACAGGGCACCGTTCGAGTTCTCGCGGCAAGCTATGAAATATGTGGCCAATGCAATGGCCTATGATGATGTGATCCGGGTGGCTGATCTGAAAACCCGCGCAGGAAGGGCCGAGCGGATCGCGGCCGAGATGGGAGCGAGCGCGGCCAATGTCGTTCAACTGACCGAATTTTTGCACCCGCGTGCCGAAGAGATTGTTGGGCTGTTGCCCGCCCGTCTGGGGGGGAAGTTGGAGGCCTCGCCGAAATGGATGGGGCGGATTGATCGCTGGTTCAACAAGGGGCGGCGGATGCGGACGGATTCACTGCGGGCGTTCGGGGCGCTGTATATATTGGGAGGTCTGAAAAAGCGCCGCCTTGGCTCACTGCGCCACGCGCAAGAAGTGGCGCATCTGGAGCGCTGGCTGGCGCGGGCTTTGCACTATCTGCCGTTGAATTATGATCTGGCGGTAGAGGTGATCCGCTGCCGTCGGCTGATCAAGGGCTATTCCGACACCCATGCGAGGGGGTTGTCGAAATTTGACAAGGTGTTGGCAGGGGTCGAGATGGTCGCAAACCGCGCGGATGGTGCCGACTGGACACGCCGCTTGCGCGAAGCGGCGTTGCAGGATGAAGAGGGCAAGGCGCTGGAAGGCGCACTGGCGACGATCCGCAGCTTTGCAAGCGAGCAATGAGAATTCGGGCCGGGTTTTGGCCAGTGGCCAGCAAGGAGGCGCGAGAGCAAGGGCAAGGCAATTCATGTTGTGGGCACGGCTGATACCAAAGCCGCGGAACTGTCCTATCTTCGCGATGTGATTTCCGCACCATATCCTGCGGTTGTGATGGTTGATATTGGAACGGCGACGGCTGGGGGCGGTGTGGATATTGCTGCCGAATCGGTCGCCACCTGCCATCCCCAAGGCGTGGAGGCGGCGTTGGGTTGCAAGACCGGGGCCGGGCGGTGGCGGCCATGGGGCTTGGCTTTGAGCGGTTCATCACGGCGCAAGTCGATGTGGCGGCAGTGATTGGTATTGGCGGCGGCGGCACTTCGATGATCTGCACCGGGCTGCGTGCGCTGCCGTTGGGGCTGCCGAAACTGATGGTATCGACCTTGGCCGAGGCGCTGGCGGATTGCTTTGATCCGATGGTGTTTCATGCCACCGGCACCGGCGGGCGCAGCATGGAACAACTGGCTGACAGCGGTTTGCTGGTTGGCTTTGCTGATATGACGACCACCGAGATCGCTGATTTGTTGGTTGGCGGCGTGCTGCCTGCGACCGA
>JAGPBG010000146.1 GCA_018063485.1 Cypionkella sp. | reverse complement strand
GACCTGGGCAGCGCTGCGTGCGCCCGATCTGATCGGCACCACCGAGCGGGTGCAGGTCGATGACATCATGTCAGTGCGCGAAACCGCAGGGCATCTGATCGACGGTTTCGGCCGCCACCGCGCCTATGTGCAGATACAAAACGGCTGTGATCACCGCTGCACCTTTTGCATCATTCCCTTCGGTCGCGGCAATTCGCGGTCAGTTCCGGCGGGCGTGGTGGTGGAGCAGATCAAGCGGCTGGTCGGCAAAGGATTCAATGAGGTGGTGCTGACCGGGGTTGATCTGACCTCATGGGGCGCGGACCTGCCGGCAAAGCCGCGCCTTGGCGATCTGGTGATGCGGATCCTGCGGTTGGTGCCTGATCTGGCGCGGCTGCGGATTTCCTCGATCGACAGCATCGAGGCCGATGAGGCGTTGATGGGTGCGATTGCAACCGAACAGCGTCTGATGCCGCATCTGCACCTGTCGTTGCAGGCGGGCGACGACATGATTCTCAAACGCATGAAGCGGCGGCATTTGCGCGATGATGCGATCCGGTTTTGTGAAGAGGCACGCAGGTTGCGCCCCGATATGGTATTTGGTGCCGATATCATCGCAGGGTTCCCGACCGAGACTGACGCGATGTTCCAGCAAAGCCTGAAACTGGTGCAAGACTGCGGCCTGACCTTTCTGCATGTATTCCCGTTCAGCCCGCGCAAGGGAACACCGGCGGCCCGGATGCCCCAGGTCAAGGGGCCGCTGATCAAGGAGCGGGCAGCGCGGTTGCGGGCCTCAGGCGATGCGGCGCTGACCCGCCATCTTGAGGCACAACTTGGCCAAAGCCATCAGGTTCTGATGGAGGGGGCCCGTCTTGGCAGGACGCGGCAATTTACCGAGGTCGAATTTGCTGCAGATCAGCGCGAGGGCACGCTGCTGAAGGCGCTGATCAAGGGCCATGCCGGAGGGCGACTTCTGGCCTGATCAACGGCCCCGTTGCGCCAGTGATTGCATTTCCCGCCCCTGCGGCTTATTTCACTGCCAACCGCAGACAGCGCAGGACAGGCGATGAACTGGATTACCAACTATGTGCGCCCGACGATCAACTCGCTTTTTTCGCGCCGGGAAGTGCCCGAGAATCTTTGGACCAAGTGCCCGGAATGTGGAACCATGCTGTTTCACCGCGAGCTGGCCGACAATCTGAACGTCTGCACCTCTTGCGATCATCACATGGCGATCAGCCCGCGCGACCGTTTCAATGCGCTGTTTGATGCGGGCATCTTCATCGAGGTGAAAGTGCCGGATCCGGTGGCAGATCCGTTGCATTTCCGCGATCAAAAGAAATATCCTGATCGGTTGAAGGCAGCGCAAAAGGCCACCGGTGAGCGTGAGGCGATGTTGGTGGCCGAGGGCGAAGTGGGCCGCACGCCGATTGTGGCAGCGGCGCAGGATTTCAGCTTCATGGCCGGGTCGATGGGGGTCTATGTCGGCTCTGCCATCCTTGCCGCCGCCGAGCGGGCGGTGAAACTGAAACGCCCGCTGGTGTTGTTTTCGGCGGCAGGTGGCGCGCGGATGCAGGAGGGGATTCTCTCCTTGATGCAGATGCCGCGCACGACCGTAGCCGTGCAGTTGCTGAAAGAGGCGCGCCTGCCCTATATCGTGGTGCTGACGCATCCAACGACGGGAGGGGTCACAGCCTCATACGCGATGCTGGGCGATGTGCAGATTGCCGAACCCAATGCGGTGATTGGCTTTGCCGGGGCGCGGGTGATCGAGCAGACCATCCGGGAAAAGCTGCCCGAAGGCTTCCAGCGCGCCGAATATCTGCTGGATCACGGCATGTTGGACCGGGTGACGCACAGGAAGGCCCTGCGCGAGGAGTTGATCGCCATTTTGCGGATGCTGATGGGTTTGACCCCGGCGGTGAAGGGTGACTTGCCGCCTCCGGGCGAGGTCTCGGTGAACGAGGTGGCAGTAAAGTGAGCGGTTCCGACGCCGTTTTGCAACGGATGATGACGCTGCACCCCAAGATCATTGATCTGACGATGGAGCGGGTCGAGCGGCTGTTGGCGGCTTTGGGCCACCCCGAGCGCTCAGTGCCGCCCGTGGTCCATCTGGCGGGCACCAATGGCAAGGGCAGCACGCAGGCGATGATCCGTGCAGGGCTTGAGGCAGAGGGGGCGCTGGTCCACGCCTATACCTCGCCGCATCTTGCGCGCTTCCATGAGCGGATCAGGCTGGCGGGCGAATTGATTTCCGAAGCATCCCTGACGGCGCTGCTGGATGAATGTGTTCTGGCCAATGGGCCGGATGAAATCACGTTTTTCGAGATCACCACCTGTGCGGCATTTCTCGCCTTTGCGCGGGTGCCTGCTGATTATACCTTGCTTGAGGTAGGCTTGGGCGGGCGGCTTGATGCGACCAATGTGATTGAACGCCCGGCGCTGACGATCATCACCCCGGTCTCACTCGATCATCAGCAATATCTGGGGGATACGCTTGCGCTGATCGCGGGCGAAAAGGCCGGGATCATCAAGCGCGGTGTGCCGGTGATTGTTGGCCCGCAAGAGCCGGAGGGTCTTGCCGTGATCGAGGCGCGGGCGGCGCGGCTGGGCGCGCCGGTTCTGGCTTATGGTCAGCAATGGAGCGTGTTTGAAGAGCGCGGGCGGCTGATCTATCAAGATGAAAACGGGCTCTTGGACCTGCCCTTGCCGAATCTGCCCGGCCCGTTTCAGATGTTCAACGCCGGGGCCGCAATTGCAGCCTTGCGGGCTTTGGGCAAAGGTGAGGCGGCTTGCGAGGCTGCCGTGACCCGCGCTTATTGGCCAGCGCGGATGCAGCGGTTGAAAACCGGGCCTTTGGTGGAAAGCGCCCCAAGCGTCGAGTTGTGGCTTGATGGCGGGCATAATCCTGCGGGCGGTGAGGCGGTGGCGGCAACGCTGGCACGGATGCCTGCACGCGAAACGCATCTGATCTGCGGGATGCTGAACACCAAGGATGTGCGCGGCTATATGCGCCCGCTTGCAGCGCAGGTGGCGCAGCTTCATGCCGTCTCCATCCCCGGCGAGGCCAATACCCTGCCCGCCGCCGTAACCGCCGAGGCGGCGCGGTCGGTGGGAATGGCAGCGGTTGAAGCCGGTTCAGTGGCCGAAGCCCTGGCCGATATTGCCGCCACATCGCCCCAAGCGCGGGTGCTGATCTGCGGCTCGCTATACCTTGCAGGTTCGGTGCTGCGCGAAAACGGGTGAGGGGGCTGCCTGCCGTCAGCGCAGTTGCAAGCAAAGACCCGCGAGGGCGTTTCGCTCAAGATAAACCCTAACGCCAAACGGGTCTGCCGTTTTGTTGCCCGATTGGTTTGGCAGGATGTTGAGGTTAGCGTGGAGCCTCAGATGATAACTGAACGGATTTTGTCCAAGCCGCGGGTGGCCGTGCTGGTGGATGGCGAGAATGTCCCGGCGGTTTTTGCAGGGCGAATTATTACCAAAGCCCTGTCGCACGGTGAATTGATCATCAAGCGGGTCTATGGTGATGTGAAGCAGATACCATCTTGGAGCGAAGCGCCGGGGTTTCGGTTGATCCATTCCGGCGTGGGGAAGAATGCGACCGATCTTTTGCTGTCTGTAGAGGCAATGGGGTTCATGCTGGGCGGACAGGCGGATATTCTGGTGATCGCGGCCTCGGATCGGGATTATACTCATCTGGCGGTTAATCTGCGCGAGCGGGGCCTGTCGGTGGTGGGGATGGGCGAGGGAAAAACCAAAGCCGTTTTTCGTGAAACGTGTTCGGTATTTCATGAGTTGATCGTGCCAGCAGAACCTGCCCCGAATGTTCCAGTGCACAAGTTGACCGAGAAACCAAAATCAGTTGATACCTGGTTGCGCGATATGTTGGCGCCGCTTGGACCGAGAGGCATGAAAGTTACTGAACTGAACAGCAAAATGCATCGAACCTTTGGGCGGGGCATCACCACGGAAGGGGTTGCAACATGGAAGGCTTATGCAGCCAAAGATCCTGCGCGATTTGGACATGTCACGCTCGAGAAAGAACCATATATTTTTCTCAAACCCGCACCCCATAGCGCGCCATGAACATCGCCACCGCGCCGTCGATCACGCGGGCGGTGTCTTGTGGGGTGCAGCAGGGCTGGGTGCCGAAGATCAGGCGATCATGCAGATCGGCCTTGCAGAGTTGGGCAAACTGGGCGGCGGCGAGGGGAATGTCGTCAATCACAAGCTCGCCCTTCTGGATGGCGCATTGAAGACATTCCGACAGCCGGTCCTGCACCAGTTTCGGGCCGGAATGGTAAAACTCATGGGCCAGTTCGGGAAAGCTCTCGGCTTCGGCCACGGCAATCCGGTAAATGCGCTGGCCGAATTCGCTTTGCATGAAAGCGATGATCTTTTCGGCGGCAAGACGCAGGGTATTGGCGATGGGTTGTGAAAGATCCATCAACGACAGGGCTTCATCGGCTTGACGACGGCATTCGCCCGAGGCGATTTCCAGAAACAGCAGCTTCTTGTCAGGGAAATAGGCGTAGAGCGTGGCCTTTGACACACCGGATTCACGGGCGATATCATCAACCGAAGCGCGCTCGAACCCATCGCGCAGAAAAACGGTGCGGGCACCCTCAAGCACCTGATCGAATTTGCGACCTTTCACGATAAGCTGTGGTTTCGCGCCCATATCTCCCCCTTGTGGCACACTAGACCACAGGGGGGGCATCTGGGCAAGCGGGCCGCGTTCAGCGCGACGTGGCACAGGTCGATGCGGCAAGGTCGCCGGGGTTGGTGCAGGCTTGGCTTGCGGTTGTATCTGTGCCGCTTGGATAGCTGAGGTTGGCAAAGCTCATATCCATCGTCAGGGCCGAAGCCGGGGCTGCAAGCAGCAGGGTTAGCGAGAGCGTGGTGATCAAGCGTTTCATTTTGCTATCCTTAATTTGAACTACTCGGTTCAAAAGTGCTTTTACGCCTTTTATGGTGAGTCGCAACAGAAAAGTGAACTGATCGGTTCATTTTGCGCATTTGGGGTTTCCTTGTTCTCGGACTTCACGATATTAGAACCATTCCAATCTGGAGCCCCATAATGATCCCCGGAATTTCCAGCCGTCGTCGATTTGATGATCTTACCGAGCAAGAGGTGCTGGCGCTGGCCATTTCCTCGGAAGAGGATGACGCGTCGATCTACCGAACCTATGCCCAGCGGTTGCGCGCAGATTACCCGGCTTCGGCAGCGGTGTTTGACGCGATGGCGGTGGAAGAGGACGAGCACCGCAAGCGACTGATTGCCTTGCATGTGGCCCGCTTTGGTGAGGTGATTCCCTTGATCCGGCGCGAGCATGTGGCAGGGTATTATGCGCGCCGTCCGGTGTGGCTGACCGAGAATCTTGGACTCGAGCGGATCCGGGATGAGGCGCGCGGGATGGAGGTGCAGGCCGAGGCCTTCTATCGGCAGGCCGCGTCGCGGGCAAGCGATGCGGCGACGCGCAAACTTCTGGGCGATCTGGCCGCAGCAGAGGCCGCGCATGTGAAATGTGCCGAGGGTCTGGCGGTAAAGCACCTGGACGGTGAGGCCCGCGAGGGCGAGGATCGTGACGCGCGCCGGCAGTTCATCCTGACTTGGGTGCAGCCGGGTCTGGCGGGGTTGATGGATGGCTCGGTGTCCACCCTCGCGCCGATTTTCGCAACCGCCTTCGCCACCCAAAACACCTGGACCACCTTTCTGGTGGGCCTGGCGGCGTCGGTGGGGGCTGGCATCTCGATGGGCTTCACCGAGGCTGCCCATGATGACGGCGTTCTGTCGGGCCGTGGCAGCCCTTACAAACGCGGTGTTGCCTCGGGTGTGATGACGATGCTGGGCGGGCTTGGCCACGCGCTGCCCTATCTGATTCCGGATTTCTGGACGGCGACAACGATCGCAATGGTGGTGGTGTTCATCGAACTATGGGCGATTGCCTGGATTCAGAACCGCTTTATGGAGACGCCCTTTCTGCGCGCTGCCTTGCAGGTGGTGCTGGGTGGGGCTTTGGTCTTCGCCGCCGGGGTGTTGATCGGGGGCGGCTGAACGCGAATTGCGTGCAAAAGCGCAAGCACGACCCCAGGCACGACCCATGGCTTGG
>JAGPBG010000145.1 GCA_018063485.1 Cypionkella sp. | reverse complement strand
GCATTGAGGAGTTGCCTTGCAACGCAGTACCCGTGCTTGCCCATAAGGCCCCCGTCCAACGCATGTTTCAATACTGAACGACAAAACGAAAGATCCGCCATGACCATCCACCCTCTCAACCCTGCCGGGTTCAGCAAAGACCGCACGTCGGCGCCTTTGGTCAGCGATCGCATTCGCGCCCGTTTGGTCGACTCCGGCACTCGTTTCAACGCCAATGACAATATCTCGGCCTTTCTGCACGAGGGCGAGCGTGATGCCTTGCGCGATGAGGTGGCCGAGCAGATGCAGGGCGTGTTGAACGCGCTGGTAATAGACACCGCCCATGATCACAATACTGCCGACACCGCCCGTCGCGTGGCCAGAATGTTTGTCAACGAGGTTTTCGCCGGGCGCTACCAACCCGCCCCCGATGTGACTGCCTTTCCCAATGTCTCGCACCTGAATCAGTTGATGATTATTGGCCCTATCACCGTGCGCAGCGCTTGTTCGCACCATCTTTGCCCGATCATGGGCCGCGTCTGGATCGGCGTTCTGCCCAATGCCGATTCCGATCTGATCGGCCTGTCAAAATTTGCGCGCCTATGCGATTGGATCATGAGCCGCCCGCAAATTCAGGAAGAGGCGATGGTGATGTTGGCCGATGAGTTGGAGCGCCACATCCGCCCCGATGGCCTTGCCGTGGTGATGGAGGCGGATCATTTCTGCATGCATTGGCGCGGTGTGAAAGATGCGCAATCGGTGATGGCCAATTCGGTCATGCGTGGGGCGTTTTTGAACGATGCCGATCTACGCCGTGAATTTCTGATCCTGATGAAACGCTGAAACGTCACGCAGGCGGTTGCTTCTTGCGGCCTTTGCGTCAGACTTGACCCAAGTTCGGAGGATAGACCATGTATGCCCATTCCCGCGCCGCTTTGCTGACAGGCAAAATGTCAGAGGCCGATCTGATCGCGGGTGCCGTGGCCGGTGATGCGGCGGCATTCGAAGTGCTGATGCGGCGGCATAACCAACTTTTGTTTCGCACCGCCCGCTCGATCCTGAAAAATGATGCCGAGGCCGAAGATGCGGCGCAAGAGGCGTGGCTTCGCGCCTGGCGGGCCTTGGCCGGTTACCGCGCCGAAAGCAAGCTTTCGACTTGGCTTGTCCGCATTGTCACGAATGAAGCCCTGGGTCGCCTGCGCCGCACATCGGCACATATCATCCCGTTGGAGGTTGCCATGCTGTCGCCTGATCCCAAGACCCAAGCCGCCCTGACCGAGGCGCCTTCGCATGGGCCCGAGCAAGAGTTGTTGCGCACACAGCTACGCAGGCTGATGGAGGTGCGCATTGATCTGCTGCCCGAGGTCTTCCGCACCGTCTTCATGCTGCGTGCTGTGGAAGAGATGAGTGTCGAGGAGGTGGCCACTGCCCTTGATATCCCCCAAGCCACGGTGCGCAGCCGATTTTTCCGCGCCCGCAGTCTGATGCGTGAGGGGCTGGCCCAAGCGATGGACACCTCGCTGGCGGAGGCATTCAGCTTCGATGGTGTGCGTTGCGATCGTATCACCGCCAATGTGCTGGCCCACGCCAAAGCAGAAGGGTTAAGCAGAATGTAAAAAAGCCGCAGGCAAAGGCCCAAATCCGGGCCTGAGCCAGCGCCGATCCGTGAAAGGAGACCGGCTATGACCACCCCATCCACACAGGAAAACACCCCCGATCTGACCAAAGGTGTGACACTTGCCGATTTTGGTACCCACCGAATGTTGCGTGGGTTTGTCGGCAAAAAGCAGGTGCTGCTGGCACGCCTTGGCGAAGAGGTGGTGGCCATTGGCAACCAATGCACCCATTACGGCGGCAGGCTGGACCGTGGTGCTATCGAGGGTGAAACGGTGCGCTGCCCACTTCACCATGCCTTGTTTTCCTTGCGCAGCGGTGAGGCGTTGGGTGCCCCCGCCTTTGACCCGGTGGCGGTGTGGCGGGTGGACCTGGAAGGCAACCGCTTTGTCGTGCGCGAACAAATTGACCCGCAGCCGGAACCCGAACAGACCAACGCGGCGGATCATCCACAGCGTATCATCATCGTGGGCGGTGGCGCTGCGGGCTTTGCCGCAGCCGAGATGCTGCGGCGGCGTGGTTATCAAGGCAAACTGACGATGTTCAGCAGTGAGGCGTCGGCTCCGATTGACCGGCCCAACCTGTCGAAAGACTATCTTGCGGGCACAGCAAAAGAGGCTTGGATGCCGCTGCGCGGTGAAAGTTGGTATGCAGAGGTAAAGATCGACCTTCATCTCGCCAGCCCTGTCGCCCGCATTGACGCCGACCTGCGTGAGGTGATCACCGAAGACGGCGCGCGCCATGGCTATGACCGCCTGCTTCTGGCCACCGGAGCAGAGCCCGTTCACCTGCCGATTCCAGGTGCGGATCTACCCCATGTCCATACCTTGCGCGCAATCGCTGATGCGCGTGCGATCATTACGCGGGCCGAGGGCGCAAAGACGGCGGTTGTTCTGGGGTCCGGCTTCATCGGGCTGGAAACTGCGGCCGCACTGACCAAGCGCGGGCTTGCGGTGCAAGTCGTCTCGCTTGATGCCCGCCCGTTGGAGCGCATCCTTGGTGCCGAACTTGGCGACGCCATCAAAGCGCGGCACGAAGTTGCGGGCACGGTCTTTCACATGGGCAATTCGATTGCCACCATCGCAGCGGATCGGGTGGTGCTGGCGGACGGCACCGATCTGCCTGCCGACCTGGTGATCCTTGGCGTCGGTGTGCGCCCAAGGCTGGCACTGGCCGAGGCGGCGGGGCTTACGCTTGATCATGGCGTGGTGGTGAGTGACCGCCTTCAGACCTCTATCCCCGATATATATGCGGCGGGTGACATCGCGCGTTGGCCTTGGAAGGGCGACATGGTGCGCATCGAGCATTGGGTTGTGGCCACGCGTCAGGGCCAGATCGCCGCCGAGAACATGCTGGGCGCTGACAAACCCTACCGTGACGTACCGTTTTTCTGGAGCGCGCATCACGACCTGCGTCTGCAATATGTCGGCCATGCTCAGACTTGGGATGAAATCGCCATTGACGGCGATATCGCTGCCGCGGATGCAATGATCAGCTATCGCCAGGCGGGTCGCACGCTGGCCGTAGCAACCGTTGGTCGGCCACAGATGGCGCTGGCGCAGGCCCGCGCGATGTTTGGGGCTGTCTGAGGGGAAGCGGGGCCACCGCCTTTGTCTTTGACAGAGGCGACCGCCTTGGCGCGGGTCGGGCCGAGAGGCTGCCCGCGTTGATTGCGGCAGTTGAGGCACCTGATTTCCCAGTCGGGAAAGGGCAGGGCGCACTCAGACAGTTGGCCGGCGAATCAAAGCAAGCAAGGCTGATCTCGAAAAGGAAGCGGCAGGCTTGCTATGCAAAATGTATTTCGTATTTGCCCGCCATATAGACACGATAGGATGTTTCGGTACGAATACACATTCTCCTTCGAGTCATTGATATATCGGGATTATATCTATTGGTCGGAGCGAGAGGATTCGAACCTCCGACCCCCTGCTCCCGAAGCAGGTGCGCTACCAGACTGCGCTACGCTCCGACCGTGGCGCTTCGGTTAAACTCTTGTGAGCGGCTTTGCAAGAGGGTGTGCGGGGTTTTACGCATCCCCATCATGACCCGCCAAGCCCTCCTGCTTGCCGACCAGACGACGGTGATCCAATAATCTGAGCCAGAGGCCAACACGCGGGGTGGTGTCGTTTTCAAAGCGTGAGCGGGTTTCAAGCACTGGCCGGTTTTTCGATACCGAGGGCTGATCTTCTCGAAAGACAATATAAACCCCTGCGGCAATGATGATGGCGGTCCCAACAGCAGTCCAGAAGTCGATATTCTCGTCAAACATGAACCAGCCAAAGAGAATGGCCCAGATGATCTGCGAATACTGCATCGGTGCAACGATAATCGCAGGTGCACGGCGATAGGCTGTAATGATCAAGATGCCGCCCAACAGCCCCAACAGCGCCATGCCGCCCATCAGGCCCAGGTGCGCAACCGGGATCGGTCGATAGACAAACGGCAAGGCAACGGCCATGACCACGAAATTGGCGACCATTGGATAAAGCATCAGCACCACAGACCGCTCATCATGCCCGATCTTGCGAACGATCACCGAAGTCATCGAACTCAGGCAGGCCGCCATCAGGGCGGCCAGATGACCAAGTGAAAACGGTTCTTGCCCCGGACGCAAGACCACGATCACCCCGATCAGACCCACAACAATTGCAAGGCCACGATGCAACCCCACCTTTTCGCCCAGAATCGGAATCGCCAGAAGGGTGATCATGATTGGCGTCGCGAAAAAGATGGCGTAACATTGTGCCATTGGCAGAACGGAAAAGGCATAGAACCCTGCCAAGCCGTTCAATACCGCAGTGGCTGTGCGCAACGCAGTCCAGCCCGGATGTTTCGGGATCAGATTGCCATCGGTCCGATCGCTCATCAGCATGATGGTAATGAACGGAAAGCCCAGAAGACCCGAGAAAAAGATCAATTGAAACGGGCTGTAACTGCCGCCAAGGTATTTCACCAAGACATCGTGCGTGGAATAGACGCCGAAGGCGATCAGTGAAAAAATTGCGCCGCGCAGGTTCGATTGAACGACAGGCATATTCACCAACTGACCAAAGATGTGCCGCCCAATGCAGCCGTTACCGCGAACATCTTCACTCCAAAGAGGTAAAGACACAAGAGAGCCACCCGACTGCCTGCCACCAGCCCCGCAAATACCGGGCAAGTCGGAAAGCCCGGATCCATATCTCGGGATCTGGTTTCAGATGCCCGCTTTCATCTGATCTCGCATCGGTTCGCCGTTCTTTTCCCGTCCCCTGCCCTGCCTGTTTGCAATCTACGCCCTGGTTTTTGACCAGACCGGCAGCACAGGGATCATGAATGTCTTTGCGCAGGCGGGCCATACCTTGGCCAGCAGTCGTGCCCTGGCTACCGCTCGCCTCAAGATTCAGAGCGACGCCTCAAGTGCCGCCAGGATTGCATCGCCCATCTGGCTGGTCGATACCGGCTTGCCGCCTTCGGGGCCCATCAGATCAGCCGTCCGAACACCGTCTGCCAGCACCTTTTCCACAGCGTTTTCGACCCGAGTTGCTTCCGCCCCAAGATCGAAGGAATAGCGCAACGCCATCGCAAAAGACAAAATACAGGCGATCGGATTTGCCTTACCCTGCCCGGTGATGTCGGGAGCCGAGCCATGCACTGGTTCATATAGTGCCTTGGGGCGGCCATTGGCCATTGGCGCGCCAAGGCTGGCAGAGGGCAGCATTCCCAAGGATCCCGTCAGCATCGCAGCGCAATCTGAAAGCACGTCGCCAAACAGGTTGTCGGTAACGATCACGTCAAACTGTTTGGGCGCGCGGACCAACTGCATGGCCCCGTTATCGGCATACATATGCGACAACTTGATGTCGGGATATTCCTTGTCGTGGATTTCCTGCACCACTTCGCGCCACAGAATGCCCGATTCCATCACATTGGCCTTCTCCATCGAGCAAACCCTGCCCGAGCGCTTGCGCGCCAGCTCAAACGCCGAACGCGCAACGCGGGCGATTTCGGATTCCGTATAGCGCTGGGTATTGATGCCCACGCGCTCGTTGCCCTCAACGAAAATCCCGCGTGGTTCGCCAAAATAGACCCCCGATGTCAGCTCGCGCACGATCACGATATCAAGCCCTGCGACAATTTCCTTCTTCAGGCTGGAAAAATCTGCCAAAGCGTCAAAGCACTGTGCCGGACGCAGGTTTGAGAAAAGATCCATTTCCTTGCGCAGCCGCAGCAATCCGCGCTCGGGCTTTACCGAGAAATCAAGGGCATCGTATTTCGGACCACCCACCGCGCCCAGCAAAACGGCATCAACCGCTTGGGCGCGGGCCATGGTTTCATCCGTTAGCGGCGTGCCATGCACATCATAGGAACAGCCCCCAACCAGACCTTCGGAGACGTCAAATGTCACGCCACGCTTGACATCAAACCAGGCAATCAGGCGCTTGACCTCCGCCATGACTTCGGGGCCGATACCGTCGCCGGCAAGGATAAGAAGAGAAGGATTGGCCATGTCAGGCTCCGCTTGGAATTGGTTGTCTTTGGCCTAGCC
>JAGPBG010000144.1 GCA_018063485.1 Cypionkella sp. | reverse complement strand
GGCATAGGCCTGAATCCCGGTCAGGCTTATCGTGCGCCCGGCCCGGCTTGAGATATTGATGATCCGCCCGAATTTCTTGCGCTTCATCATCGGGACGAAGGCCTGCGACATGAAGAAGGCGCCCGACAGGTTCACGTCAAAGATGGTTTGCCAGTCTGCGGCGCTGATATCTTCCAGCGGGCGCCCGACCTGCCCTCTGACGCCGCCCGCGTTGTTCACCAGAATATCGACGCTGCGGCCTGCGGCGGCGATCCGGGCCGCAGCGGCCTGGGTTGCGTCACGATCCCCGACATCAACAAGTATGCTCTCACAAGATGCGCCGCACAGGCGGACTGTTTCGGCCAAACCCTCGGCGTTCACATCACAGGCATAAACAAACGCACCCTCTGCCACAAAAGCCGCCGCGATAGCGCGGCCAATGCCATGCGCCGCGCCGGTGACAACAATGGTGCGACCTTCAAACCGGATATCCATTTCAGTTCCTTTTCAAAGTGGTGCTGTATCGGCCAAAACAGCAAGGTTTTCAGACGCAAGCGGCCTTTGGCCGGACTCGATTTGCTGCACCATTGCAATCAGACGCGAGGTCAGGGGTGTGGCTATGCCATGACGCATCCCTGCCTCGACAATTGGCCCCAACTGCGCCGCGGCTTCGGTTTTGCGTTTGCGAATGGCAAGGTCGCGCCAAATGCCGGTATGAGATTTGGCCGACCGCCGGTTATGCAAAACCATGTCATCAAAAGACCGATCAATGGCGGTCTGGGCGGCAAAGGGTGTAAAGGCCTTGGGGTCAAAGCCATCAAAGGCCTCGGTCTGTATCCTCTCGGCCGCTGCAACTGCACCGGTTTCCTGTGCCAACCGTGTCAGCACCAATCGTGCATTTGGGTTGGCAAATACATCAGCGATGCTGTCATTGGTCAGGGCGGTGGCAAACAAGAGCGCGCCGTAGATCAGCTTGCCCCAAAGATAGCCCCAGATATTCGTGCTTAGCACGGCATTGCCATCAAACAGCAACAGCAAGCGGTGCAGCTCCTGGATACGCGGGCTGATACGACCATCCAGCTCTCCGACAACCACGGCACCATGACCACTATAATGCACCACCCCCGGTTCAAGGTAATCCGCCCCGAAGTTCACAAAACAGCCTATGGTGCGTTGCGCCCCCACAACGCGGGCAATGATGTTTTCATTCAGACCGTTCTGCGCCGACACAACCACGCCCTCGGGTGCCAGATGCGGAGCAAGCGCTCGCGCCGCATCTTCGGTATGCAGGGCCTTCACGCAAAGGAAGATCGTATCGTATTGACCAGAGACATCCTGCGGCAAAAGAGCCGTAGCCTTGCGAACATCCTGAAAAATCGGCCCCTCAATACGCAGGCCGGTATGGTTGACAGCATCGACATGGGCCGTGACATTATCGACAAAAACGACATCCCGCCCTGCGCGTAAGAAGGCAACCCCAAGGGTGCCACCAATTGCCCCTGCGCCCCAAATCAGAATCGGCTTTGTCACGACCAGGGCCCCTCCATCAAGGCGCGGGTCTCACAAACCGCCACATCCCAGATCGCCTGCATATCATCGTCGGAACGCTGGTAACGCCCGCCGAAATTGCCATCCCCCAAATAGCTGCGCACGGCTTTCGGGTTCATGGCACGCAGCCTCTCCAGGTCGATCATCGGTTTGCGTTGATCGGGAAGCACTGCGCCCGCAACCCGCGTCCAGGCAAAATTTTCCATCCAGGACGCATGGGATGCAACGGTATCCGTCTCTTGCACCTTGGCGAGGGTTTTGGTTGCATTCCACCAATTGTGAAACTTGACCGAACAATCGGGATGATCGGCCATCCATTCGATTGCAAGGCTGCCTGCGGGTTGATTGCCGCCATGGCCGTTGACGATCACGATCCGGCGGAACCCCTGCATCCGCAAGGAATTCAGAATATCGCGCACAATGCTGATATAGGTTTCAACGCGAAGGCTTACCGTGCCGGGATAGGCCAGAAAATACGGGGTGACACCATAGGCCACCACCGGAAACACCGGCACGCCCAGCGGTTCAGCGGCATCGACAGCGATCTTTTCTGCAAGAATGGAATCAACCGACAATGACAGGCCAGCGTGCTGCTCGGTGCTACCAAGCGGCAAAACGGCAAGATCGTTGGTCTTGAGATAGGTCTCGACCTGCCCCCAATTCATTTCGGAAATTTTCACGAGGCTTCCTTTCTATCTCTGCTGCGGGAATTGGCCAGAAACGGTGCCACCAGACGCCAGATGTCGCCCGGATCGGGCACGTGACGGTATTCAATCGTCTGGATGCCGGGCGGTGCAGATTGCAGGATTGCCTCAGCGCCAGTAGAAAAAACAATGACATTGCAACTGCCTAACGCCTCTTGCAGCGTGCCATCGTCGATGTTGTAGGCCATGATATTCTGCACATGGGCGGCAAATCGTTGGACGCCCGATTTCAGGATCGGCAGGAAGGTTGAGAACCGCGACACCGCCACAACCGCCGACATCGGATCAAGCGAGGCCAATGCCAGACGGGTTTGTTCCGACGGAATGAAACGGATTGAAACCACCTTGGAGTTCGGCAAAAGCCCCGACACATCCGCGTGCATGGTGGCAAAACATAAAACCAGATCAGCGCCACTGATCCGCTCAAGCAGGGCAGAATCAGCTCTGATCGCGCTGATGGTTACACCCTCAACATGCACCGTGTCACCGAGTTGAGTCGCAATGACCTGTGCGTAGCTTTCCGTGGCCTGTGCAAAAAGTCCTATCATGGCAACAGTGGCGCGCCGCCCGATATCACGACGATGAGCCATCCGCGCACTAATCATGGAGGTCAGATCCGCAGCCCGGACACCGATGCTTTGGGCGCGATCAATCAGGGCATCAATATCGTTATGCAACCGTTCAATATCGCGGCCGAACGCCATACGGGCCTGCGAACTGTCCGCGACAAAGGTGCCCGAACCATTGCGCGTTTCAATCAGCCCCTCTTTCTTCAAATCCTGATAGACGCCGCTGATCGTCATCGGGGCGACGCCAATCTGCTCGGCCAACTCGCGCACTGAGGGAAGCTGCGCCCCGACGACGTACACACCAAAGGATATCCCGTATTCGATCGTGCCCTTGATCTGGTTGCGAACCGAGATAGCTGATTCCCGGTCAATATTGAAATCCATGCAATCACCCCGAGAAACTGACCTATAGTCCTAATACGATTATTTGAATATGCAACACCCGCCACGCATATCGGGTAGTTTTTGCAAGAAAGACGCGCCGCCACCGCTGTTGACTCAGTTTTAACTCTGTGTATCGTGATGGTCATCTATAACGCTGCTTCGCATCTGGAGGATAGACCAATGAAAGTACTGTCGATTGCTGCGCTCTCTGCGGCGGTCTTGTTTAATGCCCCTTTGGCGGCGGACGCGCTTGAGCGTGGCGGCGTGATGACCTATGGGCGCTACGCGGACAGCCTGTTTCTTGACCCGGTTTTGAATGACGCCAACGTTGATATCTGGGTTCTCTCAAATATTTACGACACGCTTTTATTGCCGACAGCCGACGGCAAGGGGGCAGTCCCCGGCTTGGCGACCGCATGGGTCGTGTCCGAGGATGGAAAGAAAGTCACTCTGACCTTGCGCGAAGGCACCAAGTTCTCGGATGGCACACCAATCACCGCCGAAGATGTGGTCTGGTCGCTCAAGCGTGCCGCGACACCTGACAACGGCATCTGGGGTTTTTTGATCAGCTCGATCGCAGACGTGACAGCGCCTGATGCAAAGACCATCGAAATCACCCTGAGCCACCCCGATCCGGCAATCATACCTGCATTAACTGTGTTTAACACCGCGATCCTTCCCAAGGCAGCATTTGAGGCCTCCGCCGGAACCACCGAAGCGGAAAAGGCGCAATCCTTCTCTGAACATCCGATCGGCTCCGGGCCATTCGTTCTAGAGTCGTGGGAGCGTGGCTCAACCATGAAGCTGGTCAAGAATCAGTATTACTGGGACATGGGCGAAGACAATCAACCCTTACCCTATCTTGATGGCGTGACCTTTGAAGTCATCCCGGATGACGCGACGCGGATTTTGCGACTTCAATCAGGTGATTTGCAGGGGGCCGAATTCATTCCCTATGCGCGCGTCGCTGAGCTTAAGGCCGCCGAAGGGATCAATATGGAAATGTTCCCTTCAACGCGGGTGGAGTACATCTCTTTGAATGTTCGCCCTGAAATCAATGGCGTCGCCAATCCGCTGTCCAATGCCAAGGTCCGTGAGGCGCTGAACTATGCCACCGACAAAGAGGCGATTATCCAGATCATCACGCATGGTGTCGGCACACCCCTGACTTCGTTCATGTCTTCCGCGACACCGATGCATGTGGGCGACACACCTTTGTTCCCGCATGACACCGAGAAAGCCAAGGCGCTGTTGGCTGAAGCGGGTTTTCCTGACGGTTTCTCGACTGAATTGCTGGTGCTGGCGGGCAACCAGGACGAAACCGGTATCGCCACCGCCTTGCAACAGATGTGGGCCGCGATCGGTGTCAAACTCGAGCTGAAACAAGTCGACAATGCGACACGGACTGATCAATATCGCAAGGGCATTTTCACGATGCGTGTGGCGGCCTGGACGAATGATATCGCCGATGCCAGCCAGATCACATCCTACTTTGCCTATTCCCCAACCATCGACGCCCTGCATTCGGGCTGGAAAAACGCAGAGGTCGATGCGCTGTTTGAAGCATCGCAAAGCGAACGGGATGAACAAAAGCGTCAAGAGCAATTCGCAAGAATTCAGGAAATCTTCAATGCCGAGGGGCCAACCATCCCGCTTTACGAAACGCCCTATCCCGTCGCGCTGAGCAATAGCGTCAAGGGTTTTGTGCAGATCCCGCTTGGAAACAATATTTTCCGCAGCGCGCATATCGAAAAATGACTCTTTCCGGGTGGATGGCCCTGCTGTCCGCCCGGAATTCAACCCCCGTGCTTGCCGCGCCAAAGGCGTTTCCGGTCGCCCAGGTCCAAAGGAATACAACCAGTGCCGACGATGCTGTTTATTGCGCGCAGATTGCTTCAATTGGTGCCAACGCTTGTTTTTATCCTGATTGTCGTTTTCGTGCTTGTCAGACTGCTGCCCGGCGATCCTGCAAGTGCAATTTTAGGCGACCGCGCCCTTGATGCCGACGTCGAACGAATCAACCATGAGCTTGGGCTTGACCGGTCATTGCCAGTGCAATTTCTGGTATTCGTCAAATCGGTCGCTAAGGGCGACCTTGGCAATTCCATCCAATTGCGGGTTCCCGTGCGCAATCTGATCCTTCAGCGATTGCCGATCACCATCATGCTGACAGTGATGGCCGCCGTTATCGCGCTGCTGTTGGCGGTTCCACTGGCCTTTGTGGCCGCATTGCGCCGCGACAAATGGGCCGATGCGGGCATAAGAGGCGCATTTCAGGTCGGGCTTTCGATGCCGGTTTTCTACATGGGTTTGATCCTGCTGACGGTGTTTGGTGCCGGCTTGGGCTGGTTTCCGGTCGGGGGGTATGGTGAAGGGTTCTGGCAGCACGTCTATCATCTTTTCCTGCCGGCATTGACGCTTGCCCTAAGTCTGTCGGCGATCCTGATGCGAAATCTGCGGACGGCACTTATCGGGGTGATAGACGCCGAATACGTCTATTTTGCCCGCGCCAAGGGGTTGCGCCCCCGCTTGGTGTTGTTGCGCCATGTGTTGCGGAATGCGCTGATTTCGACGGTAGCACTGTTTGGCCTTTCCATCGGCACCTTGCTGGGAGGGGCCGTGATCACCGAGACGGTCTTTGCCGTTCCCGGCGCCGGGAGGCTGATGATCGACAGTATCTATGGTCGTGACTATCCTGTCGTGCAGGGCATGACAATTGCACTGGCTGTGTTGGTTTCCATCACCTTTCTTCTGACGGATATGGTTCAGGCCTGGCTTGATCCGAGGGTAACACGATGAGCCCCGCCGCAGAGATCCAGACCTTGAAACACAAACGCGTGCGTCGCCCGCTGCCGCGTCCTTTTGTGATTGGTGGTCTGATGCTGGTAGCCAGCTTGATGCTGGCATTCTTTCCGGCGCAATTTGCGCCCTACAATCCGAATGACTTTGATT
>JAGPBG010000143.1 GCA_018063485.1 Cypionkella sp. | reverse complement strand
CTCTGTGCCGCCAGCTCTGTCTTGATACCAACCACGATTGCCCCCTCGCGTCCCTCGCCGGTTTAAAGGAGTTCACCCCATGGCACCCGAAATCACCGAAACTGTGAAGAAGCGCCGTATGCGCGCACCCAAGATCGTGATCAATGCGGATGAGCTTTCGCATATCGAAACTCTTGCGGAGCGTTCAATGCAGCGTAATCCAGCGCTGGCTGATCGCCTTTTGGAAGAGATCGGTCGCGCCCAGATCGTTGCCCCCACCAAAATGCCTGCAGATGTTGTGTCAATCGGCAGCCAGGTGACCTACCGCGACGAAGCAACCGGTCAGCAGACAACCGTGACGTTGGTTTATCCAGAAAACGCCGATATTTCGCAACGGCGGGTGTCTATCCTGACTCCGATTGGAGTTGCCCTTCTGGGGCTTTCCGAAGGGGCCGCATTCTATTGGGATACCCGCGATGATCAGCGCCGCACTTTGACCGTGCTTGGCGTCGAGCAACCTGTCGCCAGCACAGTGAGCGAGACAGAACACCCCGATAACGCGGACAACGCGGCGTCAAGGGTCTGACCCTTGCCGCAGATGGATACCTGCGTTCCAATCAAACGGGCGATCACAAGCGCCCCGCGCTGGAAAAAATTCTCCAGCGCAGGCAAGCATTTGACGCAAAGCCCGGTCTGAAGCCCTCGGTTGCATTGATTTACGGGATCGGGTGCGATTGACGTGAACTGATGGCAATCCGGTTCCAACTGTTGATCGCGCAGATCAGCAGGGTGAGTTGTGCTATCTGGGTTTCGGTGAACTCCGCGCTGACCACGGCAAAGGCATCATCGGGGGCACCGGTCTGGGCGATCAGGGTCAGGCTCTCGGTCCATTCCAGTGCTGCGCGCTGTTTGGCGCTGAAATAGCGCGACTCGCGCCAGACCGAAACCAGATGCAGCATCTGCGGGTTCATTCCGTCGGCCAGGGATTCCTTGACATGCATGTCAACGCAATAGCCGCAGCCGTTGATCTGCGAGGCGCGCAGTTTAACCAGATGCAGCAGGTGCGGGTCGATACCACTTTCCTTTACGGCCTGATCAAATGCCGCCATTGCCCGAAAGGCATTGGGGAGCAATGTGGCAATATCCATTCTTTGTTGCATGATGCACTCCTGTTCAGGCCACAGTTCGGCCTGAAACCGGTGTAAGCCTTTTGTTTTTCGCCACAAGAGCCGGATTTGCTGCTGCCCCCCTGGCAAAACATCCGCACGGGGAGGCAACTTGCATGCGCGTTGAGGGTGCGGGTCTATCGCCGCAAGCCGGTCTCGTAATGGCGCCCCGTGCGGGTGGCGAGATAGGGGGCGAGCGGGATTTCTTCTTGCTTGAGAAAGCCTTGCTGCGGCAGTTGCCCGCCGCGAACCATCTCAATCACGGCCACCACCGAGGCGGCGGTGGTCCAGGCAATCGCAGTGCGCTGTTTGCCCGCAATTTCAAGCGGATAATAGGCACGCACGAACTCTTGACGGCGCAGCTTGTCATTTTGCCAGCCTTCGGCAGCGGCATGGACATAAACCACATCCTCATCCACCGGCGGTTTGGCATTGGTCAGAATCCGGCCCGCTTCGGCGCGGTCCTCGCGCATCAAAAGCTCGTGGAAGAAGAAGTTCATCAGATTGACATGGCCGGGATAGCGCATGGTCTTGTAATCAAGGTTCTCGATCCGGTCGGCATAGGTTTCGCACATCGTCCCCAGCCCGCCCGAGGTGGTGAAGGCCTCCAGCTTCAGCCCGCCGATATGCACCGTTTCCAGCCATTCCATCGCCGACACCGATTTCAGCACGCCTTCTTCGATCACCTCACAATCGTTGAGATATTCGTTGACCACGCCCTCAGGTGACCAGTTGAACGCATAGCCCAACAGCCCGGTGGGGTTCTGCGGCAGCGCGCCAACCCGCAACCGGATCGAGCGGACACGCTCGAACTTCTCGGCCAGATTGGCCCCGATGATGCCGATAAAGCCGGGTGCCAGCCCGCATTGCGGTGCCATCAGCCCCTTGGCGGTTTTCGCCAGTTCGCGGATGTGTTTGGTGGTGGGCACGTCTTCGGTCAGATCGAAATAGTGCAGGCCAAGCGCATGGGCGGCGCTGGACACCCCTTTGTTCAGCGAGAACGGCAGGCAGGACAACACCGCCTGCTGCCCTTTCAATACCTCTTGCAACCCGGCCACATCGGCCAGATTGGCGCTGCGCGTGGCAAAGGGCGCATTCTTGGGGGGCGCGGCGTCGATACCGGTTACGGTAAAGCCCGCCTCTGCCAGCAATTCGGCGGCCAGATGGCCGACCTTGCCCAAGCCGAGAACGGCGATCTTGTTGAAATCCATGAACGTCTCCTTCCAAACTCCACGCCTGTGCCACTGGCACCAAGGCGAAACTTCTGCTGTACGGTTTGGCAGCCCCAATAGCCGTTCCAGAGGCCGCCCTGGTGCCGATGTTGTTGCGCAAATCTGACAGATTTGCCAGTACTTGCGAAGTGGCTGCGGCGATCAGGCCTGAAGCGGCTGACAGCGTACCAGATGGCCGGGCCCGATCTTGATCAGATCGGACGGTTCTGGTGCGGCATAGACGTCGGGCCGCTCGATATTCTCGGGGTGAAACCGCATCCCCTGCGGCGGGACCGGGGCCATCGCCAACTTTGATTGCCGTTCGGGATGCAGCACGGTTTCGGGATCGGGGATCGTTGAAATCAGCTTGCGGGTATAGGGATGGGTCGGGTTCGAGAAGATCGCATCCCATGGCCCGATTTCAACGATCTGGCCGAAATACATCACTGCGACACGATCACTCATATGCTCAACCACCCCAAGATCATGGCTGATCATCACATAAGACAGCGACAGATCCTCTTGCAAATCCAACAGGAGGTTGATGATTTGGGCACGCACCGAGACATCCAGCGCCGAGACCGGCTCGTCCAGCATGATGATCTGCGGATTGAGGATCAGCGCGCGGGCGATGCCGATGCGCTGGCGTTGACCGCCGGAAAATTCATGCGGGTAACGCTGGGCATGTTCGGGCAGCAGGCCAACCTTGCGCAGTATTTCGGCGATGCGGTCTTCCACCTCGGATTTCGTGGTGGTGCCATGCAACCGCAAGGGGGCGGCAAGGGTCTGATGAACGGTCTGGCGCGGGTTGAGCGAGGCGTAGGGATCTTGAAACACCATCTGCGAGATGCGCGCGCGGGCCATCCGGTCGGGCGTGTTGGCCCCGATGATCGAGCTTCCCTCGAACAGAATGTCGCCCGAGGTGGGCTGTTGCAGCCCCATCACCGCCAGCGCCGTGGTGGATTTGCCGCAGCCGGATTCCCCCACGATGGACAGACACTCACCGCGGTTCAGCGTCAGATCCACACCGCTGACCGCATGTAGCACGCGGCGATTGCGGGTCAGTAACTGCGCGCCGATCGGGAACTGCACATGCAGGTTGGAAATTTGCAATAGGGGCGCGTTCATGGGGCATCACCGCCGCTTTGCACCGCGCGCAGATGAGCGTTGCGCTCAGCGTGGCGTGGTTCGGAAAAGAAGGCTTCGGTCAATCGCGAGCGATCCTTTATCAGGCTGTCGATATCGACCAACCGTTGCCGCCCCTTGATCTGGCGCGAGCCAAGCCGGGGCAGGGCACCCAAAAGCCCTTGGGTATAGGGGTGGTGCGGGTTGGAAAACAGATCATAGGTGTCACGCTCTTCCACCAGCTTGCCGCCATACATGACGCCAACGCGCTGACAGATATTGGCGATCACGCCCAGATCGTGGCTGATCAGTAGCACCGCGGTGCCGCGCTCGCTGCACAGTTCCGCAATCAACCGCAGCACCTCGGCCTGCACGGTGACATCCAGGGCGGTTGTCGGCTCATCCGCGATCAGCAGTGCGGGGTTGCAGGCCAGGGCTATGGCAATCATCACCCGCTGGCGCATACCGCCTGACATCTGGTGCGGATAGGCATGCACGCGCTCTTGCGGGGCGGGCACCTTGACACTGGCCAGTGCCTCGACCGCGCGCTTGTTGGCCTCATCCCAGCTTGCGCCCTGATGCAGCACGAACATCTCGGCAATCTGCCGCCCGACGGTGGACAAAGGGTTCAGCGCCGTCATCGGCTCCTGAAAGATCATGGCGATGCGGTTGCCGCGCAGGTTGCGCATGTCGCGCTCGGACAGGCTGCGCAGGTCGGTTCCGTCGAACAGGATCTCGCCTTCGGTGATCTTCAGCGGCTTTTTGAGCAGCCGCATCAGGGAAAGTGCGGTCAGGCTTTTGCCCGAACCGGACTCGCCCACCAACCCGAACATTTCGCCGCGCATGATTGAAAAACTGACATCCTTGACCAGATCAACCGGTGCTGTTCGACCGGGCAGCCCGATTGACAGATTCTTCAGCTCCAACAGGGGGGAGTCATTGTTCATGGTGCGCGTGTCCGCATATGGGGGTCGAGCATGTCGCGCAGACCGTCGCCCAGCAGGTTGAAACCCAGCACAGCCAAGAAAATTGCAAGGCCGGGGAAGATCGCGGCCCAAGGCGCAAGCACGATCAACTCACGCGCGTCCGTCAACATGCTGCCCCAACTGGGGAAGGGGGGGCGGATGCCTAGGCCGAGAAAGGACAGCGCCGCTTCGGCCAGCACCGCCGAGCCCGCTCCCAATGTGCCGATCACCAGAATCGGCCCCAGCATGTTGGGCACCAATTGCGTGGCCATGATGCGGATATCGCTATAGCCCAGGGTTTGCGCCGCCTGCACATAGCCCTGACTTTTCAATGACAGCGCCGCAGATCGCGCGATCCTGCAGGTCCATGACCAGTTGGTCAGGCCCAGTGCAATCAGCAGGCTGACCAACCCCGGCCCAAGCACTGCCATGATTGCCAGCGCAAAGATCAGGGAGGGGATTGCCAGCATCATATTGGTCAACCCATTGACCAGATCGTCCCACCAGCCGCCCCAATAGGCCGCCGAAATCCCCAAGGCGAGGCCGATCACCGAGTTGATTAACTGTGACACGATGCCAACCGTCAGCGAGATGCGTGCGCCATATAACACGCGGGTAAAGATATCGCGGCCCTGCGAGTCGGTGCCAAACCAGAACTGGGCGCTGGGAGGCATCTGTGAATTCATCAGATCGGCGTCAAGTACCGGATCAAGATGGGTGAGCAGCGGCGCGAAAGTGCCGGCAACAATCACCAAGAACGTAAGGAGCCCGCCAAGGATAAGATTAAGATTGAGATACCGTCGCATGCGCCCTCAGACCTGTTTGATGCGCGGGTCGATCGCCGCATAAAGGATATCGACAGCGGTGTTGATCAGCAAAAACCACAGCACGATCACCAGAATTGTGCCCTGCACCACCGGAATGTCGCGCAGCGCCACGCTGTCGACCAAAAGCGAGCCGACGCCGGGCCAGGAGAACAGCTTTTCGATCACCACAGCTTGCCCCATCATCGACCCAAATTGCAGCCCGATGGTGGTGACGACCAGAACCAGGACGTTGCGCACCACATGCCACTGCACGACCCGGGCGCTGCTCATGCCCTTGGATTGTGCAGTGCGGATGAAATCGGCGTTCATCACATCCAGCACTCCGGCCCGCGTGGTACGCGCCAGCAACGCCAAAGGCGTGACCCCCAGCGTGATCGCGGGCAAGACCAGATGTTGGAAATCGCCGCCGCCATAGCCGAAACTCGGGAACCAGCCCAGTGTCAGCGAAAACAGATACATCATCAGCAGCCCCAGCCAGAACTGCGGCATCGACAGGCCCGAAACTGCACCGATCATGGTGGAAGTGTCCAGAATACTGCCCGGTTTAAGCGCCGCCAAAAACCCCAATGGCACCCCGATCACCACCGCAAACACCATCGCCGCCGCCGCCAGTATCAGCGACGCGCTGATACGGTCGCTGATCAAGTCCCAGACCGGCTGTCTGGTGCGAAACGAGGTTCCCAGATCGAACTGCGCCAGATCGCCGATATAGCTGAAAAACCGCATATACATCGGCTTATCAAGTCCGAATTCGCGGTTCAGCTGCTCGACAAAGGCCGGATCATTGGCGGTGCGGCCGTCGGCAATCAGGCTGGAGGCAAAGCTGCCCGGCACCACGCTGAAGATGATGAAGATCAGCAGCGCCACGGCGATGATCGTCGGGATCATCTGGAACAGCCGCCTTAGGGTGAATCGGA
>JAGPBG010000142.1 GCA_018063485.1 Cypionkella sp. | reverse complement strand
GTCTACTCCCGGCGCTGCACTGGTCGCGGCAACCTCTGGCATTTCGATGAATGAGGCCGTGGGCGCCTTTGTGGTCACCGGGCTTTTGATCGCCCTGACCGGGGCGCTAAAGCCCTTGGGCCGCGCGGTAGCCATGATCCCGGACGCGATTGCGGCGGGGATGCTGGCCGGTGTGCTGTTGCCGTTTTGCCTGAAAGCCAGTGCGGCGCTGCAGGATTTGCCGAAACTCCTGCTGCCGATGGTGGCGGTTTTCCTGGCGGTGCGGCTGAAAAACCCGGCACTGGCGGTGCTGGCGGCGCTGGCGACGGGGTTGGTGCTGGCCTATGCGACGGGGGCAGCGATTCTGCCCGCGCTTGCCCTGCCCTTGCCGACAATGGAGTTCATCACCCCTGCATTCCGCGTGGATGTGCTGATCGGTCTCGCTCTGCCCTTGTATCTGGTGACGATGGCCTCGCAAAACCTGCCCGGTTTCGCCACGATCCGCGCAGCCGGCTACACTGCGCCAGTGCGTGAGGCATTGGCAGTTACCGGTGGTATTTCCGCCGTTGCGGGCCTGTTCGGCGCGCATACCATCAGCATGGCCGCGATCACGGCAGCAATTTGCATGGGCGATGATGTGCATCCTGACAGGGATCAGCGTTGGAAAGTAGGCTTTGCCTATGCTGGCACCTGGGCCGGTCTGGGTTTGCTTGGCCCGTTGATTCTGGCGCTTTTGGCGGGCTTGCCGCCCGCTCTGATGATCGCGCTGGTGGCGCTGGCCCTGCTTGGGCCGCTCTTGAGCGCGCTGACCGGGGCCTACACCGATGCCGCCACCCGCTTTGCGGCAACGGTGACGCTTACGGTTACGGCCTCGGGCGTGGCAGTGTTCGGAATTGGCGCAGCCTTTTGGGGCTTGCTGGCAGGATTGCTGGTTTACGGCATCGAGCAGCTAAGGCGGGCCTAGAACGGCACCGAATCAGCCTGATGCGCCGGCACCACCCAGCGGGCGATGATTTTCTTGATCCCGGCGCGATCAAACGACACATCCAGCTTGTCGCCCTCGATCGCCACGATCTCGCCATAGCCGAATTTGGTGTGAAACACCCGATCACCTGTCACATAGGAACTGACCGCCTGCGCGTCGATCACCATATTGCTGGCCTCACGCGGTTGGCCCATGCCACGGGTGGCGGCGCGGTCCTGCATCCGCTTCCATCCCGGCGAGTTGTAGACATCGGCCTTGACCGCCCGTTCCTCCAACGCATGGCCATAGCTGGGCGCAGCGGCACCATAGCCACCGCCATAAAGGCCAGGCGGGGTAAGAATCTCGACATGCGCCTCGGGAAGCTCATCTATAAAGCGGCTGGGAAGCTGGCTTTGCCATTGCCCATAAACCCGGCGGTTTGAGGCGAAGGAAATCGTGCAAAGCTCCTCGGCGCGGGTGATGCCGACATAGGCAAGGCGGCGCTCTTCCTCCAACCCCTTCTTCCCAGATTCGTCCATGGAACGCTGGCTGGGAAACAACCCATCCTCCCAACCGGGCAGGAATACCACTGGAAATTCAAGGCCCTTGGCCGCATGAAGCGTCATGATCGACACTTTCTCAGTGGCCTCTTCGCTTTCATTCTCCATGATCAGGGAAACGTGTTCGAGAAAGCCTTGCAGACTGTCGAACTGCTCCAACGCCTTGATCAGTTCTTTCAGGTTTTCCAACCTCCCCGCAGCCTCGGGGGTCTTGTCGTTTTGCCACATCGAGACATAGCCCGACTCCTCCAGAATGATCTCGGCAAGTCGCACATGGCTCAGATCATTGGCGGCAGGCGTCTCGGGCAGCATCGGCTCGATCAGCGTATCCTCGGGCACCGCAGCCCGCGCGCCCATCAGCGAAGCGTGCCAGCGGTCGATTCCGTCCACGAACGCCCGCAACTGCCCAGCGCCTTTGCCGCCCAGGCCTGCGCGGGCCAGAAGGCTGCGCGCGCCTTCCAGCAGCGGCAGGCCCAGAGCGCGGGCCTCGCGCTGAATATCGGCCTGCGCCTTGTCGCCAAGGCCGCGTTTGGGCAGGTTGACCACGCGTTCAAAGGCCAGATCATCCTCGGGGCTGACGGTCAGGCGGAAATAGGCCATGGCGTCGCGGATCTCCTGCCGCTCATAGAATCGCGGCCCACCGATCACGCGATAGGGCAGACCAATGGTCAGGAACCGATCCTCAAACGCGCGCATCTGGTGCGAGGCGCGCACAAGGATCGCCATTTCGTCCAACGACTTCGGACCAATCGCACGGCGGCCCTTTTGCACCGCCTCGATCTCTTCGCCGATCCAGCGCGCCTCTTCCTCGCCGTCCCAATGGCCGATCAGATGCAGCTTTTCGCCGCCCTCGGCTTCGGTCCACAGCGTCTTGCCCAAACGGCCCGAGTTGGCGGCGATAATCCCCGATGCCGCAGCAAGGATATGCGCGGTAGAGCGGTAATTCTGTTCCAGCCGCACCACATGCGCACCGGGGAAATCGCTCTCAAACCGCAAGATATTGCCCACCTCGGCCCCGCGCCAGCCGTAGATGGATTGATCGTCATCGCCCACACAGCAGATGTTGCGATGGGATTGCGCCAAGAGCCGCAGCCAGAGGTATTGGGCGACGTTGGTATCTTGATATTCATCGACAAGGATGTATTTGAACCAGCGTTGGTATTGCTGCAAAACGTCGGGGTGTTTTTGAAAGATCACCACGCAATGCAGTAAAAGATCGCCGAAATCGGTGGCGTTCAGGGTCAGCAGACGCTGCTGGTAGGCCTCATAAAGCTCGGTGCCGCGATTGTTATAGGCTGCGGCCTCGCTGCTGGGCACGCGATCGGGCGTCAGCGCCCGATTTTTCCATGAATCGATGATCGAGGCCAGCATCCTCGCGGGCCAGCGTTTTTCGTCGATATTTGCAGCAGAGATCAGTTGCTTCAGCAGGCGAAGCTGATCATCGGTATCCAGAATGGTGAAATTGCTTTTCAATCCGACCAATTCGGCATGACGGCGCAGGATCTTCACCGACAGCGAGTGGAACGTGCCCATCCAGGGCATCCCCTCGGCCACATCGCCAAGCAAACGCCCCACCCGCGCCTTCATCTCGCGCGCGGCTTTGTTGGTGAAGGTGACGGATAAAATCTCATTCGGACGGGCGCGGCCCATGTGCAACAGATGCACGATACGCGAGGTGAGGGCCTTGGTCTTGCCGGTCCCTGCCCCGGCGAGCATCAGCACCGGGCCATCCAGCGCCTCAACCGCCGCGCGTTGGGCGGGATTCAGATCATCAAGATAGGGCGCAGGCCGCGCGCCAAGCGCACGTTGCGACAAGGGAACGGGGCGCGCATCCGCGCTTTGGTCTGGCCACTCTTCCATAGTGCCAAACTAACGCGGGTTTTGGCAAAGGGAAAGGTCTGTTCTGCTATTGTTCACAATGCGGCCAGTTCAGTCATGCGGCCAGTTCAGTCATGTGGTCAATTCAGTCATTCGGGCGCAGGGTGCTTTGCATTTCCAAAGTATAGCGGATGAAAAGCTGCGAGAGCCGCAAAATGTCTTCCTCGGGCCAGGCGTGCAGGAACGCCAGTTGCTTGGCCCATTTGAGTTCGCGAAATTCCACCAGAACCTGCCTGGCCTGATCGGTCAACACCAATACAGCGCGGCGGCCATCCGATTGCGACACCTCGCGGCGCAGCATCCCCCTTTCGGTCAGATCGGTGGCAATACGGCTGGCGCGCGACGGGTCGATGTGCATTTCCTCAGCCAACAGGCCGATAGTGGCCTCGGTTGGGGCGGGCCGCCCGATACCGAATTGCAGGCGCGTCACGGCGGTAAGGGCCTGAAATTGTGCGAAATCAAGATCAGAGTTCAACTCGGCAAGGATATGCGACGGCATCTCGCCCCGCATCACGGCGCGCATCCACTGGAACATCGAAGCATCAAGTGAAAGCAGGGCGTCAACCACCTCGGGCGCAAGGCCTGCAGTGGCAAGCGCCCTGGGCGTAGGAAGCGGGTGGTGTTTTGAAACGCTCATAGTGCGGATCTGGCGGAAATCCATGCGGTTGTCAATTATATGCTAATAACATATATGTGCGATTGACAGATAAACCGCCCGACATTAGCGGTAACGGTCTTGGATCATCAGGAGCGCCAAATGGCTGCCGACCCTTCCCAACCCAGTGCCGCCCCTGCCCCGCAACCCGTGCATGAAGCGCCGTTGCGGTTGGTGATGATCTCGATCGGTTTGTTGCTGCTGCTGGCCTCGCTGGATCAAACCATCGTTTCAACCGCACTGCCGACGATTGTGGCAGATCTGGGCGGGGTTGATCATCTGAGTTGGGTGGTGACGGCCTATGTGCTGACCTCGACCATCGCGGCACCTTTGTATGGCAAGCTCGGTGATCTCTATGGTCGCCGCAATATGGTGTTCATCTCGGTTGGGTTGTTCTTGTTGGGGTCGATCCTTTGCGGTGTGGCGGGGTCGATGTTTTTTCTGATTGTGTCGCGCGCCATGCAGGGGCTTGGCGGCGGCGGGCTGTTTGTGCTCGCGCTGTCGGTGGTGGGAGATGTGGTCAAGCCGCAAGATCGCGGCAAGGTGCAGGGTGTGTTTGCGGCGGTATTTTCGGTGTCATCGGTGGTAGGTCCGCTGGCCGGGGGCTGGTTCGTGGAATACGCCAATTGGCACTGGATTTTCTTTATCAACCTGCCCATTGGCATCATTGCAGTGGTGGGATTTGCTGCCGGATTCAAACCCAGAGGGGTACGGCACAAGCATAGAATCGACTACGCTGGTGCGTTGGCCTTGTCGCTTGGGCTTGGCGCGCTGACGCTGGTGACCAGCCTTGGCGGGCGCAGCATTGCCTGGGCCTCACCAGAGGCTTTGGGGCTTGTTGCGCTGTCTGTGGCCTCGCTGGCGGCGTTTGTCTGGGTGGAGAACCGGGCCGAGGAACCGATTCTGCCCCTGTCGCTGTTCAAGTTGAACGTGTTCTGGGTGACATCGGTGATCGGCTTTATTGCCGGTGTGGCAATGTTCGGCGCGATCACCTTTCTGCCGCTGTATCTGCAAATCGCCAAAGGTGTGACCCCCACGGTTTCAGGCCTGCAACTGATCCCGATGACGGCCGGCATCCTGATTTCGTCAACCCTCTCAGGGCACTATATGGGCAAATCGGGGCGCTATAAAGTCCTGCCGATTCTGGGGCTCAGTCTCTTGGCCCTTGGTATGTTCTTGCTGTCACGGCTGACCCAAGACACTGGTGCGGTGGTGTTTTCGATCTCGCTGGCGTTGGTGGGGCTGGGCATGGGTTGCATTTTCCCGGTGGTGACCACTTCGGTGCAAAATGCCGTGCCGCGCGCGCTGATGGGCACGGCAACAGCGGCGGGGATCATGCTGCGCCAAACCGGGGCTTCGCTGGGTGTGGCGGCATTTGGCGCGATGTTTGCGGCCCGGATGGCCGATGGCGCGGGCATGGTAGGCGAACATTCCGGCTTTAACCCGCAAACCCTGGCGCAACTGGCCCCCGAAGTGCGCGAGGCACTGGCGGCGCAGGTGGTTTATGCCATTCACCCGATCTATCTGGTGGCAATGGTGTTGGCATTGGTGGGATTGGCGTTTGCTTTCGTACTGAAAGAGGTTCAACTGACCAACCGCCAGGTGCCGCGCGGCGAGTGAACCTGTCGTTTTCGTTCGGCTCAACGGCGTAATGCGCCCTTGCGCTGCATTGCAGCGTATGTAGTGTTCCGGCACGCTCCCACCCGACGAACAGAGGTGCCGCCCATGACCGACTTCAAGAAGATCCTGATCGCAAATCGCGGTGAGATTGCCATTCGCGTCATGCGCGCCGCCAATGAGATGGGCAAAAAGACCGTCGCCGTCTATGCCGAAGAGGACAAGCTTGGCCTGCACCGCTTCAAAGCGGATGAGGCCTATCTGATCGGCAAGGGTCTGTCACCTGTTGGTGCCTATCTGTCCATCCCCGAGATCATCCGCGTCGCGCGTGACTGCGGTGCCGATGCAATCCATCCGGGCTATGGCCTGCTGTCGGAAAACCCTGATTTCGTTGATGCTTGTGATCAGGCGGGCATCACCTTTATCGGGCCGCGCGCCGAAACCATGCGCCAACTTGGCGACAAGGCCTCGGCCCGCCGGGTGGCCATGGCCGCAGGCGTGCCGGTGATCCCAGCCACCGAAGTTCTGGGCGACGATTT
>JAGPBG010000141.1 GCA_018063485.1 Cypionkella sp. | reverse complement strand
CCGAAATAATCGCGGAACCCTTTGGGGGTTTCGGCGCGGGGGCGGCGGGTAGGTTTGTCCTGTGCCATGCTGGTTCAGCCTTCGCTTTTGCTCGGGTTTCCTCTATCGGATGGGGCGCGGGGCGGCAAGCGTTTGGACGTAGACAAAAGCTATGCGCAACCTGCGCGGCACGGGACTACCAATTTCAGGGGGCGGAATGCAGCAAATCGAGGCTTTGGAAGAGCGGATCGCGCATCTGATCCGCGCAGTAGAAGACCTGTCGGATGTGGTGGCGCGGCAAGGGCGCGACTTGGATCGGCTGTTGCGGTTGACCCAGCTATTGGCCGAGCGCGAGGCCGAGCGCGAGAGTGACGGAACCGGCGCGATCCCGCTGGCCGATCAAAGGCCACCGCATTGGTGAGGGCGGCTTTTTTTGGGGGGGCAGCGGATGTTCAAAGCGGCATATCCACTGACACCCGAGGAATATTCAGGCGATGAGGATGCACATTCTGGACCGGTTTTAGGGCATGGGTTGGATGAGGGTTTTTGGGGCACTGGTGGCTTTGATCCTGCCTTATGGGCTAGCCGAGGGATCGGATGTTGTGGCGCTGGTGGCGCTGGGGGTGATCGTCTTGCCGCGGCTGATCTCGACGCCCCTGCCCGGTTGGGCCGATGCTTTGCGGGTGGGGCTGTGTTTGCTGGCGGCAGGGGTGGCGTTGCGCTGGCGCTCAGGGATCGGCGCGGGTGAGATGCTGGATTTTGCGCGCAGCGAAATGCTGCCATTTGCCGGAATGGGCGCGCTGGGGTGGTGGTTTTTGACCGGGGCCGATCGCAGCTTTGGTTTTGGACAGCGCGAAGGGCGCAAGGCGCTGGTGATGGCAACCTCTTTGGCGCTGGTTTTGGCATTTCTGACTTATGAGCCGATAGAGCAACAGGGCTTTGCCGTGGTGCTGGGGTTTGCCACGGTGGCGGCGGCGGCCCATCTGGCAATGATGCTGGTGGCCGGGCGCGTGCGCAACAGCGCTGCAGGGATCTGGGCCATCTGGCTGGTCGAGGCGGTGGGCTATGCCACGCTGGTGATGCTGATCGCGGTGATCCGGCCCGAGGCGACAAAGGGCTGGCTGATCACGGCGGCGCTGACCGTCACCGGGATGTTCCTCATTCATGCGCCGTTCAGCCGGGGATTTCGCCGCCGCTAGTTTGCTCTCCTGCCATCGGGGCAATCCCTCTTGGCCGAAGGCCCTCGCGCGTCAGCGCTTATCGGCTTGCGCCGCAGGCGCGCAATCAGATCACGCCGCGAGCCGCCTGATCAGACCTCTTCCACCAGCACTACGCCTTGCATCGCCTTGATCGCGCCCTTGATCTGGGCGTTCACCGGATAGGGGTTGGGCAGGATCAGATCTATCTCGCGGCCTTGATCATCGGGCACACACAGGATGATCCTTGCTCGGTTGCGCCCTTCCACCCGCGTCAGAAGCGCAGCAAGCGACCCCACCGCCTCGGGTTTGTTCAGATGGATGCGCAGGTCTTGCGCGCCGGCCTGATCGGCGACCTGATCAATCGGCTGGGCGGCACGGGCCAGCAGTTTCAGGGTTTCGCCCTCCAGCGTTGCCTCGACCGTCAGCACCACATTCTTGCCCGGCTCCAGGTTGTCGCGCGCAGCCTCCAGCGTATCGGAAAACACCGTCACCTCATAAAGCCCGGTCGGATCGGAAAGCTGCACGAAGGCAAAACGGTTGCCCTTGGCCGATTTCTTTTCCTGCTTGGACGACACCGAGCCTGCGAGTTTCGCCACCAGTGGGCCGCGTTCGGCCAGCGCCGTGATCTCGGTCAGGGTTTTCACCTCGCGGCGCCGCAAAGCCGGCATGTAGTCATCCAGCGGGTGACCCGAGAGGTAAAATCCGATCGCCTGATGTTCATGGGTCAGGCGCTCTATGGGCAGCCAATCATCCCGGAACGGCAGCCGCGGTTCGGGAATATCCGCCCCCGCCTCGCCAAACAGGCTGACTTGATTGGACGATTTCGCCTCATGGATCGCCGCCGAATAGGCGACCAGCGCATCCAGCGCCTCGAACACCTGGGCGCGATTGGGGTTCAGCGCATCAAAACCCCCGGCGCGGGCAAGCATTTCCATCGGTCGTTTGCCCACGCGTTTCAGATCGGCGCGACGGGCAAGATCGAAGAGGGTGGCAAAGGCTTTGTCGCCGCGCGCCTCGGTGATCAGCTTCATCGCCTCGACACCGACGCCTTTCAGCGCGCCAAGTGCATAAACCACAGCGCCGTCGCGGACGGTGAAGGTCGCAAGCGAGGCGTTGACGCAGGGGGCGACGGTCTTGATGCCCAGCTTGTCAACCTCGCGTTTGTAGACGGCGAGTTTGTCGGTCAGATGAATATCGCAATTCATCACCCCGGCCATGAATTCGACCGGGTAATTGGCCTTCAGATAGGCGGTTTGATAGCTGACCACCGCATAGGCTGCGGCGTGGGATTTGTTGAAGCCGTAGTTGGCGAATTTCTCCAACAGGTCAAAGACTTCGCCAGCCTTTTCCTTTGGCACATTATGGGTTTTCGCCGCGCCTTCGACGAATTTTGGGCGCTCCTTGGCCATCTCGGCGGCGATCTTCTTACCCATCGCACGGCGCAACAGATCGGCGCCGCCAAGGCTATAGCCCGCCATCACCTGAGCGATTTGCATCACCTGTTCTTGATAAACGATGATACCTTGGGTTTCGGCGAGGATATGGTCGATGGTGGGGTGGATGGATTCCAGATCGCGCAACCCGTTCTTCACTTCGCAATAGGTTGGAATGTTCTCCATCGGACCGGGACGGTACAGCGCCACCAGCGCCACGATATCCTCGATGCAAGTGGGCTTCATGCGCCGCAGGGCGTCCATCATACCCGAGGATTCCACCTGAAACACCGCAACGGTTTTGGCGCTGGCGTAAAGCTCATAGCTGGGTTTATCGTCGAGCGGGATCAGCGATATATCAATATCGACGCCGCGCAGGCGCAAAAGATCCAGCGCGGATTGGATCACCGTCAGGGTTTTCAGGCCGAGAAAGTCGAATTTTACCAGCCCCGCCGCTTCCACCCATTTCATGTTGAACTGGGTCGCGGGCATGTCGGATTTCGGGTCTTGGTAGAGCGGGACCAGTTCATCCAAGGGCCGGTCGCCGATCACCACACCGGCGGCATGGGTGGAGGCATTGCGGTAAAGTCCCTCGAGTTGCGCGCCGTAGTTCAGCAGGCGGGCGACGACCTCTTCGCGGGCGGCTTCGCGCAGGCGGGGTTCATCGGCCAAGGCTTTGGTGATCGAAACCGGTTTCACCCCTTCAACGGGGATCATCTTGGACAGGCGGTCGACCTGACCGTAGGGCATTTGCAGCACCCGGCCGACATCGCGCACAGCGGCCTTGGACAAGAGTGCTCCGAAGGTGATGATCTGGCCCACCTTGTCGCGGCCGTATTTGGCCTGGACATAGCGGATCACCTCTTCGCGGCGGTCCATGCAGAAATCGATGTCGAAGTCGGGCATCGAGACGCGCTCGGGGTTCAGGAAGCGTTCGAACAGCAACGCATAGCGCAGGGGGTCAAGGTCGGTGATCGTGAGGGCATACGCCACCAGCGAGCCTGCACCCGAGCCGCGCCCCGGTCCAACCGGGATGCCCTGATCCTTGGCCCATTTGATGAAATCGGCCACGATCAGGAAATATCCGGGGAAGCCCATCTTTTCGATGATGCCCAACTCGAAATCGAGACGCGCCTGATAGTCTTGGGGCGTTACCGCATGCGGGATCACGGCAAGGCGGGCTTGCAGGCCGGCATTGGCGGCGCGGCGCAGCTCGTTCACCTCGTCATCGGCGAATTTCGGCAGGATCGGCGCGCGTTTATAGACGCCAAAGGCGCAGCGGTGGGCGATCTCGACCGTGTTCTCCAATGCCTCGGGGAGGTCGGCAAACAGCGCCGCCATCTCGGATTCGGATTTGAAATAATGCTGCGGAGTCAGGCGCCTGCGCGGTTGTTGTTGGTCAATATAGGCACCTTCGGCAATGCAGATCAGGGCGTCATGCGCCTCATACATCGAGGATTTGGGGAAGTAGACATCATTGGTCGCCACCAGCGGCAGGGCCATGTCATAGGCGAGTTCGATCATGCCGCGCTCGGAGCTGGATTCTGCGGCAGGCATGGCCCCGCCCGGTCCTGGATGGCGTTGCAACTCGACATAAAGCCGGTTGCGGAAAGCCCCGGCCAGCCGCGTCGCAAGGGCATGCGCCCTGGCCCCCTGCCCGGCCTGAAAGAAACGGCCCAAAGGCCCGTCAGGCCCACCGGTCAGGCAGATCAAGCCTTCCGAATGGGCGCAAAGCTCGTCAACCGTGACCTGAGTAAGTGCTCCGCCCTTGTCGATATAAAGGCACGAGTTCAACTTCATCAGGTTCTTGTAACCGGCTTCGTTCTGGGCCAGCAAAACCACCGGCGCGGGCAGACGGATTTTCTCGCCCTGGCCTGCCGGATCATGGGCAAGGCTGATCTGGCAGCCTACAATTGGTTGCAGGCCCGCATCCTTGGCCAGCACGGAAAATTCCAATGCGGCAAAGAGGTTATTACTATCTGTCACCGCCACGGCGGGCATGGTGGATTTGACGCAAAGATCAATCAGCGCCTTGACCGGAACCGCGCCTTCCAAAAGCGAATGTTCGGTATGGGTGCGCAGATGTATGAATCGGGGGGTGCTCATGGGGGCACCCTAACCAAGGCTTGACCGCAGGGGAAGAGACTGCGATTTCCAGCGGAAACACGAAACAGCTTTCCGTTTGACGCGAAAGATAGTTCTTGCCAGAACCAGCACCGCAGGCTTCACTAAGATCATAATAAAGGCAACAAGCCAAAAGGCCGCAGACCTCGCTTTCCGCCGCATCGGGTGGGGCTGCACTGGGCCAACACGGGGAGACCGCGGCAGGATAAAACATGACCGAAGTAGCGTTTCTGCTCAACGGAACGCCGGTCTGCGTTGCGGGTGAACCTGCCACGCGGACGCTTCTCGATTGGCTGCGCGAAAATCGTGGACTGACCGGCACCAAAGAGGGCTGCAACGAGGGCGATTGCGGGGCTTGCACGGTGATGGTCACCGATGGCGCCGGAAGCCGGACACTGAACGCCTGCATCCTGTTCTTGCCGCAAATTGACGGCAAAGCCATCCGAACGGTCGAGGGCATTTGCGGGCCAAAGGGTGAGGTGCATCCCGTGCAAGCCGAGATGGTGGCGCATCACGGCAGCCAATGCGGATTTTGCACGCCGGGTTTCGTTGTGTCGATGGCGGTTGCCCATGCCAATGGCGAGACGGATCACGATACGGCACTTGCGGGCAATCTCTGCCGTTGCACCGGCTATGCGCCGATCATTCGCGCGGCGAAGGCGGCAGAGGCTGCCCCGGTTCCGGTGTGGATGAAGGCCGACAAGGCCGTGCCGGTGACAGTTACGCAAGACCCATTGGCCTTTCGGCCAAGGTCGTCGGATGATCTGGCCGAATGGTATCTGGCCAACCCCAAGGCCACACTGATCGCCGGGGCCACAGATGTGGGGCTTTGGGTGACCAAGCAGTTACGCGATCTGTCCCCGGTGGCGTTCTTGAACGGCGTGAGCGACCTTCAGCAGATCGAACAATCGGGCGGGCAGTTTCATATCGGCGCGGGCGTGACGATCACGGCACTGATGGAGGCGATACAGCCGCATCTTCCGTCATTCGCCCAAATGCTGCGCCGCTATGCCTCTGTGCAGGTGCGCAACGCGGCCACCATCGGGGGAAATATCGCCAATGGTTCGCCGATTGGCGATGGCCCGCCTGCCCTGATCGCTCTGGGGGCGACGCTGCATCTGCGGCGCGGCGATGAGATGCGGGCGATGGCATTAGAGGATTTCTTCATCGAATATCGCAAGCAGGATCGGCGCGAGGGCGAGTTCGTGGCGGGGGTGTCCTTTCCGGTGCAGGCACCAAATTTGCGCTGCTACAAGCTGTCGAAGCGGTTCGATCAGGATATTTCAGCCGTTTGCGGCTGTTTCAATCTTGCGATTGAGGGTGGCAAAGTCGGTGCGGCGCGGATCGCTTTTGGCGGCATGGCGGGGATACCCAAGCGCGCGGCGGCAGTTGAAGCGGCTTTGGTTGGCAAGGCGTGGGATATGGCCACGGTTAAGGCCGCCGTGCCAGAATTTACCAAGGATTTCCAGCCGATGAGTGA
>JAGPBG010000140.1 GCA_018063485.1 Cypionkella sp. | reverse complement strand
GTCTTGGCATCAAGCATACCAAATTGCAGGCTGGTTCGCAGAGAGCGCAGGCCCTCGACCGACAGATCCGTGGGATCCTGAACCGCAAGAATGCCTTTTTCGGTGACACCCCGACCCGGTGCGGTCAGCGACCGGGCCAGGTTGATGGTGGCAAAGACCGGCAGACCAAGCTCTTCGATGGCTTCGGTGCCCTGCACGGTTTTGCGCAACCAAACCCGCCCAATGGCGAACACAGCGCCCGCGATCAGACCAAGCAACAGCCCCAACATCAGAGTCATGGCTTTGCGCGGTGAAATGGGTGCCAGATTGGCGGCGGCGTGATCAATGATGCGCACATTGCCAACATTGCTTGCCTTGAGTACGCGCACTTCTTGCTCACGGGTCAGCAGTTCGGTGTAGGCCTTGCGGGCAAGTTCGAGCTTGCCCGTCAGGTTCAACACTTCGCGTTGGGTTTCCGGCAATTCGGCAACCTGCCCTTGCAGGCTGGTCAATTGCTCTTGCAGACGTGCACGCTGCGCCAGCAATTGCTGATACAGCGGATGGGTGGTTTTGTAGCGTTGTTTGAGATCATCTTCCTTGACCTGCAAATCGGCCAGGTCAGCCTGAATCCTGGTAATCTGGGTCAGCACGTTTTCAGTCTCGAACGTCAGATCAACCGACTTCTGTTGCAGCCGATAGGCATTGAGGGCCGATTCAGCAGAATCCACGGCAGCGCGTGCCTGCGGCAATTGCTCGTCGATGAACGTAAGACTGCTTTCTGCCTGTGCAGAAGACCGGTTCACATTCTGGCTGACATAAGCGTCGGCAATGGCGTTCAGAATACTGATGGCGAGATCTGGGTCGTGGTTGGTCAACCGTGCCTGAAGAATGCCAGATTGCTTGCCGATCTCGGTGACATTAAGCGCAAGGCGGAGTTTCTCAACGGCCAACCGCTCACTCGCCTGCTGGATGACAAACTCACGCTTTGCTGGCGCAATCAGAGTGTCCACCTGGAAAGCAAAGCCCATGGCCGAGTCGCGGATCATCTTGCCAACTTGGCCCTGCATGATCCGTCCATCCGGCAACTCCAGTGAAAAACTGCCAGCCTCGCCAACTGTCAGCGTGATGGCTTTGCCAACCCATTCCGGCGGCACTTCAAGCAAGGCCATCGACATTTCGTCGCCTTTGTGGCCATACCGATCAAAGACCCGCAGGTCGGTAAAAGGGAGGTTGTATTGAAAGATCGCTGTTCCGATCAAGGGCGCCTTTCGCGCCTCGACGACCCAATCCAGATTCAGTTTGGCCACAACCTGACTCAGGACCAACCGCGACATGATGATTCCGATCTCGGTTGCTGTGCGCGGGCTTTGTTCAACAAAATCCGACAGCGCCGACGGTAAGGCAAGCGATCCGCTATTTTCCTCAAGCTGGATCAGGGCGTCGGCTTGATATGTCCGCGTCGTGTTGGCAAGATAGACCAGTGCCATGAACTCGAACAGCACAACGAAAATCGCCACCCATTTCTTGTTTGTCCAAACAGCACGCAACAGGCTTGTGATGTCGATTTCGTCCTCAGCGCTGCGAATTTTAGGTGTAGCGCTCATGTTTTACCCTTTAACGAAAGACGTTGCGCCCAAGCTGAGGCGGCGGCCTCTATCTGTTGAAAAACTGCTTCGTGAAAATCTTCTGATTTCTGATAGGGATCGGCGATGCCCTTGGCCCCGGTCCAATGATCGAGCAGCATGATCTTGCCGGAAAGCTGCGGAGTCTCGCGGGCAATTTGGCCTTTGTGACCCGATTCCAGCACAAGTATAAGGTCATTTTCGCGCCCGAGCGCGGCCGTGAATTGCCGCGCCACATGACCTTCAAGCGAAACCTCATGCCTTTGCGCAACGTCAGCCGCAGTTTTATCGGCTGCATGGCCGACCAACGCCCCGATTCCTGCCGAAGTCACCCGCACATCAGGCAAATATTTTTGCAAAATGCGTTCGCCAACGGGCGAGCGGCAAATATTGCCCACGCAGACCACCAAAATATTTCCGATCATTTCGAAAACCCACGAATAGACGTCAATTCGTCGCGGAATCTACGGCAGTTGCGGCACGAACCGAAGGCAAAAGCCCGGAAATCGTGTCGTTCCAGCGTTGCAGCGGCGAGCGGACGATATAGATAACATCGCTTGGCTCTAGCACAAAACGCGTCCCAAGCAACATCCCCGTGGGGCTCTTTGTTTCCAGTTGAAACACAGTTATGACACCCGGTGTCCGGCTGCGAAACACGAAGACGCCGCGCGCATCCGCGCGCACCTCGTCCAGGCCGCCCTGCCGGGTTATGGCTTGTGTCAAGGTAACCGGATCTTTTGACAGATCAATCACATCGGGTTTGCGGACCTGGCCCAGAAGATACGCCTCTTCGGCACGTTTACGCGGCACGTTTACCACATCGCCCGTGCGCAGGATCGGATTGTTGCGAGAGAGGCCCTTGTTAAGATAACCATCAAGGTCAACCGTGTAGCGGTTGCTGCCACGCTGAATTGACACGCGACGGCCATCACCAAACTCAGTCATGCCACCAGCAGAGGTGACCGCCTCGATCAAAGAGACCGGAATGGTGGTAAGTGCCTGACGATTCGGGGCTTTGACTTCGCCGCCGACGACAATGCTTTGTGAATTGAAAGCCGCCACGCGCACCTCAAGTTGCGGCTCTGGATAGTAGGCGGCCAGCCTTGTGGTCAAATCGGCGCGGATTTCCTCGGGAGCCTTGCCCCGCGCCTGCACCTGGCCGATAAATGGATAGAAGAAGGTGCCGTCCGATTGAACGCGAAAGCCCGATTCCTCGGCACTTCGCTGCGGGCCCGCGGGCATGGTCAGTTCGGGGTGATCAAATACCGTCACAGAGATCACGTCACCGACACCTATCTTGTAATCCCAGCCAGATCCTGATGGGATAATGGCCGACGTATGGCCGCGCGCCGGGCTGGAAAAGCTGGCAATATTGGCGGCGTCAAGCCGGATTACTTCGACGCTGTCATCAAGCTCGGCCTGGGCGCCTTGGGTAACAGGAAAAGCCACGAATCCATCCGTACAGCCAGAAAGTATAAAGAAACCTGAAATCACAATCGAAAATAGCTTCATTATCGCTTTCCCTGATACGGTACATCTTTCGGTGTTTAGGCGAAAACCGTCGACGGGAAAAGCCACTGGCAATACTTGTCCACAGGCAATTGCAGACTTCCGCCAACCAGTGCGGCTTCAAATCCGACAAGCTGCCGGAACCGCTCGGCATTATGCACAATATTGACACTTGATCTGCAACAAGCTGCAAGATCAGCCTGAAAAGCAACGAATTGGGGCCAGAATGATTGAATTGGAACATCGGCTGCAAGGGGACAGCCCTGCAACCAGCCGCATCTTGCGGGGCTATGGGTTCGGGCAGGGTGTCGCAAGGCCAAAGGTCTATTTGCAAGCGGGACTTCATGCCGACGAAATGCCGGGGGTGCTGGTGTTGCACCATCTGTTGGGCTTGTTGGAGCGCGCCGAAGCAGCAGGGCAGTTGACCGGACAAGTCATGGTCGTGCCAGCGGCAAATCCCATTGGCCTGGCGCAATGGGCTTTCCAGCGGCCTTTAGGGCGGCAAGAGGCTGAATCGCTTCATAACTTTAACCGGGGATACCCTGATCTGGCCAAGATCGTTGCCGATGATCTGACAGAAAGTCTGGGCGAATCGGCTGCGGGCAACCTGCTGCTGATCCGGGCTGCTTTGCGACAGGCCACCGCGCGCCTGCGAAACAACGCTCGCAATGATATGCTGGAAATGCAGGCGGCGCTGCTTCACTGGTCATGTGATGCCGATCATGTGCTTGATCTGCATTGCGATCATGTGGCGGTGATGCATCTTTATGCCTCGACCGCACGCCCCGAGGAGACGGCGCTGCTGGCACGGTCGGTTGGGGCAAAGCTGGCGTTGATTCAGGATGTGTCGGGTGGAAATGCCTTTGACGAGGCCAATTCCACACCCTGGGCGGCCCTGCGGGAACGATTTGGCGAGGCGATCCCCAGGGGGTGCTTTTCGACGACACTGGAGTATCGCGGCCAGTTTGATGTCGATGATGCCACGGCCTTGCAGGATGCGCGCAATCTGATGACATATATGGCGGGGATCGGTGTCATAAGCGGCTGGGTCGATACGCCCGCATATCCGGTGCCGCCGATGCTGCCCTTGGGCGGAGCCGCCGAGATTTTTGCACCGCAAGGCGGCGTGGTGACTTGGGACAGGGCGGTGGGTGACATGGTGCTGGCAGGAGAGGTGCTGGGTCATGTGACCAACCCCGCCACACGCTTGCGCCTGCCGATCACTGCCCCCTGCCCCGGCATGATGTTTCGCCGTGAGCTGTGGCCAAGCTGTTTGCGCGGGCAAGGCCTTGCCCATGTCGCCGGAGAAATTGTCTTGCGCGACGGTGATCTGCTGTCAGACTGACTGGAAAATCAAAATCGGGAGAGACGTGATGCAGCGATTCTGGAAATTGCCGCTTGGGGGGCTGGCATTGGCCGCAGGCCTTAGTTTTGGCGCGCCGATCTGGGCCGATGATACCCTGGACCGGGGGATCGGTTCGGAATGGTCATCGCTGGACCCACAGGTGAATTTCGATGCGGCGGCGGGTTGGATTCAAGGGGATGTCTATGAGGGCCTTGTGACGGCTGCCGCCGATTCCAGCGTGATCCCCGGTCAGGCGGAAAGCTGGGACGTGAGCGCGGATGGCATGACCTATACTTTCCATCTGCGCGACGGGCTGAAATGGTCGAACGGCGATCCGCTGGTGGCGCAGGATTTCGTCAATTCCGCCCTGCGCACGTTGAACCCTGAAACGGCCTCGGAAAAGGGCTATTATTTCACCTCGGTCATTCAGGTGAAGGGAGCAAAGGAGCTGTCTGATGGCACGGCCAAAGATGCTTCGGGCTTTGGCATCACTGCCCCTGACGAAAAAACCGTTGTGATCGAGATGCTCACCCCTTCACCGAATATTCTCGACATCATGGGATCGTTTGCCATTGCGCCGCTGCATGGCCCCAGCTTTGCCGCCAACGGAGCCGCAGGCTTCATTGATCCGGCCAAGGTGGTGTCCAATGGCGCCTATGTGATCAAGGAAGTCGTGCCGCAAAGCCATGTGCTGCTGGAGGCGAACCCGAATTATTGGGATGCGGCGAATGTAAAGATCAAGAAGGTGAAATACCATGTCACCGAAGATGTGGCGACTGAGTTGAAACGCTATCAGGCGGGCGAAATCGACATCACCTATGATATTCCGCTGAACCAGATCGAAAGCCTGAAAGCCTCGATCCCCGATCAGGTGCGCATCGCGCCCTATACCGAGATTATCTATTACTCGTTCAACCTGACCAAAGAGGCGATGAAGAACAAAGCCCTGCGCCGGGCGCTGTCGCTGGCGATCGACCGCGACACGCTTGAGGGCAAGATCGTGAAGGGCGAGGCGATCCCTACGCTGTCTTATGCCGGTGGCTATGATCCAACCTACAAAGGTCCGCAGATTGCCGAGGCCAGCATGACTCAGGCCGAGCGTGAGACTCTGGCCAAAGAGCTCTATGCCAAAGCGGGCTATGGACCGGGCAACCCGTTGAAAATCAACATTGTATCCACCGTGTCCGAGGACAGCACCCGGCGCGGCCAAGGAGTGGCGCTGATGTGGAAAAAGGTTTTGGGGGTGGATGCCACGCTGGAACCGCAAGAGCGCAAGGCCTGGCTGGATACGTTCTATGCGGGCACCTGGGATGTGTTTGCCGATGATCTTGTGGGCGATTTTGCCGGGGCGGAAACCTTCCTTGCCTATATGCGGCCTTCGTCAGAACCGGGCTACAACTGGGTAAGCCCCGAGTTTGACGCCGCGATGGATGTGGCCGCAACCAAGCCCGACAAGGCCTCGCGCAATCAGGAATTGGCAGTGGCCGAGAAGATATTGCTCGATGATTACATCTTTGCGCCCTTGGCGATTGTGCCGTCGCGCCATCTGGTCAGCCCGAAAGTCGGCGGCTTTGTGGACTCGGTCACCGATACGCATAACTCGCAAACCATGACGCTGGAATAAGGGCTTAGGGGGGCCAAGCGCCCCCCGATCATCATGTTGCGATTTGTCACCAGACGGCTGTGGGAAGGGGGGCTGACGCTGGCGGCGTTGGTGACATTGACGTTTTTCGTCATGCGGCTTGCGCCCGGTGGGCCGTTTTCGAAAACGCGCAAGCTCTCGGCAGAGGTGCTGGCCAATATCC
>JAGPBG010000001.1 GCA_018063485.1 Cypionkella sp. | reverse complement strand
GACGAACAGGCGCTGTGCGAGCGCGCCAGATCGGCAAAGGACGCCGGATTGGCGCGGGCCTTTTCCAGCACCTGCTCGGCCAGAACATGCACCTCATGCGGATCGCTGCCTTCAGCAACCGGCATCAAGATATGGGCGGCCTCATAAAGGGCGGGTGCGCGGAAGCGTTCGGGGTTGGCCTGCCAAAAGGCCAGCATCTGCGCCTCATCAATCGGCTCAGGCTGAACGGCCCCTTCCAACAATTGCCGGATCAGGGCTTCGTCATCGGTTTCCCAACGGCCCGCACCAACCTCGATCGGGGCGGGCGTCAGACCCCTGCTGCGCGCCTCTTGCAACATCAGCGCGCGAATGGCCAAGGCACGCGCCGCTGCCTGCCAGGCCAGACCCGGCTTGCCCTTGGGGGCGGGGTGGTTTTGCGCCTCGGCGGCGATGACTTCGGCTGAAATCACCTCACCATTCACGACAATCGGGGGCAGCAAGGGTTTCATCGCGATCCCTCCGGCGGGTTGGAACGCTTGCGGGTGCGAACGATCTGATAGCCGGGCCGCCACAGATAGCGCACCGGGGCCGAAATGATGTGAACCAGCCGGGTGAAGGGGAACAGCAAGAAGATCGTCAGGCCAAGGGTGATATGGGTTTTGAAGATCCAATGCACATCGGCCAGTTGCTCGGCAGCACCCGCTTTGAAATAGACGATGCTTTGCGCCCAGGTCATCAGCTTGACCATCTCATGCCCGTCAAGGTTTTGAAGTGACACATAAATCGAGCCGACCCCCAGCAAAAGCTGTGCCATCAGCAGGATCAGGATACCGGTATCTGCCACCGTCGAATTGGCCCGAATGCGCGGATCGAACAGCCGCCGATGGGTCAGGATGGCCCCCCCAAAAAGAGCGGCCACGCCGGCGATGCCGCCTGCGGCCATGGCAAGGATCTGTTTGGCTTCATGGGTGACGCCCAGAGCGTCAAAAATCCAGATCGGAGTCAGAAGCCCGACAAGATGCCCGCCAAGAATGGTCAAAACGCCAAGGTGGAACAACACCGATCCCAACACAAACTGACGTTTGCGCAGGATCTGGCTCGATTTCGATTTCCAGGTGAAGGGATCGCGATCATAGCGCACGATCGAAACCCAGATCATCACAGTGATGGCGATATAGGGGTAAACCCCGAATAGAAAAAAGTCCATTTCGCTCTCCTTACCGGGCCGCAGCGGGGCGTGGGGGGACATCCATTTTAGCCAGAATGTCACGGCTGACCGGGCAACCGGCATTGGGATCGGGGGCGAAAGTTACCTGCGCCTCTTCCCAGACCGCATCAAGTGCTGCCAGATCTTCGGGGTTGTCGTCTTGTTCGGCCAGCAGCACCACGGCTTCGGCGCTGTCGGCCGGGGCCTCGGCCAATTTGGCGAGCGTTGCCAGCACCGGCGCATAAACCGCGCCGCGCCGCGCCAGCCGTTCTGCCAGCGCCACAAGGATATGTCCGGCATCTGCCAGCATTTCGCGGGCTTCGGCCAAGGGTCTGGTGGACAGATATTCCAGCAACACTGGCAGATGATCCGGCAATTCCGATGCCGACAGGTCAAAACCGCCCGCGCGATAGCTTTCCAGCAGGTCCACCATGGCGCCGCCCCGATCACGGCTTTCGCCGTGGATATGCTCGAACAGGTTCAGCGACAGCGTGCGTGAGCGGTCAAAGAGCAACACATAGCGCTCTTGCAACTCGAAAAGATCGCCGCTTTCCAGATCGGCCAGAAGGCCGGCCAGGGTTTCGGGGGAAACCAGCCCCTCGCGGCGCAAAACGTCGCGCAGCTCGGGGATGGCTTCTTGCAGGTCGGCTTCGGGATAGCTGAGCAGAAGCGACAGGATTTTGAAGGTTTTCATTTCAGAAACTCCGTTGGCGAGCGGAATTTCTTGCCACCGCCAAAAAGTGAACCCGAACTGCCCGAAGAGCAACCGTTGCCATCGGTAAAGCCGCAGCCGGTTTTCAGATCATAGGCCTGCTCCACCAATTCGCGGTGGGTGGTTGGGATGACGAAACGATCTTCATAATTGGCAATTGCCATCAGTTGATACATCTCGTCGATCTGCGCCGGGGTCAGGCCGACACGTTTGGCCACTCCCAGATTGATCACGCCGTCCACGGTTTTTGACCGCATATAGGACCGCATCGCCAGCATCCGCTCCAACGCCGCAACCACCGGTGCCTCGTCGCCAGCGGTCAACATATTGGCCAGATAGCGCACCGGAATCCGCAAGGATTTCACATCCGGCATATCGTCCACAGCGGCGATCTTGCCCGCTTCGGCGGCGTTCTGGATTGGCGACAGTGGCGGAATATACCACACCATCGGCAGGGTGCGGTATTCGGGATGCAGCGGGAAGGCGATCTTCCACTCCATCGCCATTTTCCAGATCGGTGATCTTTGTGCGCCCTTGATCCAGTCCTCGGGGATGCCTTCGGCGCGTGCCGCTGCAATCACCGCCGGATCGTTCGGATCAAGGAACACGCCCAGTTGTGCGTCGTAAAGGTCTTTTTCATTCTCGACCGAGGCCGCTTCGGCGATCTTGTCGGCGTCATAGAGCATGACCCCCAGATAACGGATGCGCCCGACACAGGTTTCCGAACAAACCGTCGGCTGACCCGATTCCAGCCGCGGATAGCACAAGGTGCATTTCTCCGATTTGCCGGTGGACCAGTTGTAGTAGATTTTCTTGTAAGGGCAGCCGGACACGCACATCCGCCAGCCACGGCATTTTTCCTGATCAATCAGCACCACGCCATCATCTTCGCGCTTGTAGATCGCGCCCGATGGGCATGAGGCAACGCAGGCCGGGTTGAGGCAATGCTCGCACAGGCGCGGCAGATACATCATGAAGGTATTTTCATATTCACCATACATGGCTTTCTGAATGCCTTCAAAGTTGTAATCCTGCGACCGCTTGGCAAATTCGCCGCCCAGAATTTCCTCCCAGTTCGGACCCCATTCGATCTTCTCCATCCGTTGGCCCGAGATTTTTGAATAAGGGCGGGCGGTGGGGAAAGCCTCCATCTCGGGGGCCGATTTCAGATGGTCATGGTCGAAATCGAAGGGTTCATAGAAATCGTCGATCTCGGGCAGGTCGGGGTTGGCGAAAATCTTCGCCAGAATCCGCCATTTGCCGCCCTGTTTGGGCTGCAAACCGCCGGATTTTGATCGCTCCCAGCCACCGTTCCAGCGCTTCTGGTTCTCCCAATCCTTGGGATAGCCGATGCCCGGCTTGGTTTCGACGTTGTTGAACCAAGCGTATTCAACTCCTTCGCGGCTGGTCCAGACGTTCTTGCAAGTGACCGAGCAGGTGTGGCACCCGATACATTTATCAAGGTTCAACACCATGCCAATTTGTGCGCGGACCTTCATTCTGCTGCCTCCACTTTCGCCGGGCGATCCAGCCAATCGACCTTGTTCATCTTGCGCACGATCACAAATTCATCGCGGTTACAGCCCACGGTTCCGTAATAGTTGAAACCGTAGGAAAGCTGCGCATAGCCGCCGATCATATGCGTAGGCTTCAGCACGGTGCGGGTAACCGAGTTGTGAATCCCGCCGCGCTTGCCGGTGATCTGGCTGCCGGGGGTGTTCACGATCTTTTCCTGTGCGTGATACATGAACAGCGTGCCGTCCTTGATGCGCTGCGACACCACCGCCCGCGCTGTCAGCACACCATTGGTGTTGAACACCTCGACCCAGTCGTTATCTACCAGACCGGCGATTTTCGCATCGTTCTCGCTGATCCAGACCACCGGGCCACCCCGATTGAGCGTCAGCATCATCAGGTTGTCGGAATAGGTAGAGTGGATGCCCCATTTCTGGTGCGGGGTGATGAAGTTCAGCACCACATGCTTTTCCTGCGGCGCGATTTCGCGCGTGGCTGCTGCCGTAATCGTGCGCAGATCAACGGGCGGACGCCAGGCGACAAAGAATTCGCCAAATGCCAGCATCCATTCGTGATCCTGGTAAAGTTGCTGACGACCCGACAGGGTGCGCCACGGGATCAACTCATGCACGTTGGTGTAGCCTGCGTTATAACAGACCTCCTCACTTTCGATCCCCGACCAGGTGGGCGACGAGATGATCTTGCGTGGCTGCACGGCAATATCGCGAAAGCGGATTTTCTCGTCTTCCTTGGGCTCGGCCAGATGGCGGTGGCTGATACCGGTGGCTTTGGACAATGCGTCCCAAGCCTTGACGGCAACCTCGCCATTGGTTTCGGGGGCCAGCATCAGGATCACTTCGCAAGCGTCGATCGCGGTGTTGATCTTGGCCAGACCTTTGGATGGGCCTTCCAGAACAGTGCCGTTCAACGCCTTGAGGTGATGCACCTCGGTCTTGGTATCCCACGAAATACCTTTGCCGCCATTGCCGATCTTGTCCATCAAAGGCCCAAGCGAGGTGAAGCGGTTGTAAAGGTTGGGGTAATCCCGCTCGACCGTGATAAAGGCCGGTGCGGTTTTTCCGGGGATAAGATCACATTGGCCGCGTTTCCAATCGCGGACATGGGCCTGCGCCAATTCACCGGGGGTGTCATGCTGCATCGGATGCTGAACGACGTCGGTTTCCACGCCCAAAATCTCGGGCGCGATTTCCGAGAATTTATGGGCAATGGCCTTGAAAATCTCCCAGTCCGATTTGGATTCGTAGGCCGGATCCACCGCTGCCTGAAGCGGGTGAATGAAGGGATGCATGTCCGAAGTGTTCAGGTCGTCCTTTTCATACCAGCTTGCCGTTGGCAGCACGATATCGGCATAAACAGCAGTGGTCGACATCCGGAAATCAATCGTGACCAACAGATCAAGTTTGCCTTCTGGCGCCTTGTCATGCCAGACGGCCTCGATCGGCTTTTGACGACCCTCTTCGCCCAGATCCTTGCCCAGAACGCCATGATCGGTGCCCAGAAGGTGTTTGAGGAAATATTCATGCCCCTTGCCCGAAGACCCCAGCAGGTTCGAGCGCCAGATGAACAGGTTGCGCGGCCAGTTTTCCGGCGCGTCCGGATCTTCGCAAGACATCTGCAACCGGCCAGCAACCAATTCTTCGGCGACATAGGCCGAGACGTCCTTGCCCGCAGCTTTGGCCGCCTTGGCAACCTCAAGCGGATTGGTTTTGAGTTGCGGAGCAGAGGGCAGCCAACCCATCCGTTCAGCGCGGATGTTATAGTCGATCATGCTGAGATCATTCCAGTCTCCCGCCGGAGCGGTGGGGGCCAGAATGTCGGCACTGGTCATGGTTTCATAGCGCCATTGGTCGGTATGGGCATACCATGCGCTGGTGGCGTTCATGTGGCGTGGCGGGCGCGACCAATCAAGCGCAAAGGCCAGCGCCGTCCAGCCGGTTTGCGGGCGCAGCTTTTCTTGGCCAACGTAATGCGCCCAGCCACCGCCCGATTGACCGACACAGCCACACATCACAAGCATGTTGATCACGCCGCGATAGCTCATGTCCATGTGATACCAATGGTTCATCCCGGCGCCGATGATGATCATCGACTTGCCATTGGTCTTTTCGGCATTCGAGGCAAATTCGCGGGCAACCTGAATGATCTTGTCGCGCCGCACACCGGTGATCCGCTCGGCCCAAGCCGGGGTGCCGGGGATATCCTCGTCATAGGAAGACGTGACCCATTCACCGCCAAAACCGCGATCAAGGCCATAATTCGCAGCAAAAAGATCAAACACCGTGCAAACCGTGGCCTCTTTGCCATCCGCCAGTGTCAGCTTTTTCACCGGGATATTGCGGGCCAGTACATCGGGGAATTCGCAAACTTCCCAACCGTTGGTGGCCTGCCCGCCGAAATACGGGAAGCCAACGGCGGCCATGCCGTCATTGTCGCCGTCCAGCATCAGGGTGGTTTTCAGCCGGGTCGGGGTGCCATCGGCCTTTTCCTCAAGATTCCATTTGCCGGTTTCGCCCCAACGGAAACCGATAGAGCCATTCGGAACCACAATCTTGCCGCTGGCCTCATCAATTCCGACGGTTTTCCAATCGGGATTGTTGGCTTGGCCAAGCGAGCCATCGAAATCGGCCGCGCGCAACATCTTGCCCGGAACCAAGCGGCCGTCTTTCTCTTCCAGCCGCACCAGCAGTGGGAAATCGGTGTAGTGGCGGGTGTAATCGTCGAAATACTCGACCTGACGGTTCAGATGGAATTCGCGCAGGATCACATGACCCATCGCCATGGCCAGCGCCGCATCGCTGCCCTGTTTGGCATTCAGCCAGATGTCGCCGAACTTGGCGGCCTCGGAATAGTCCGGCGAAACCACCGCCGATTTGGTGCCGCGATAGCGGGCCTCGGTATAGAAATGCGCATCCGGCGTGCGGGTTTGCGGCACGTTCGACCCCCAGAGGATCAGATAGCCCGCATTGAACCAATCGGCGCTTTCGGGCACGTCGGTCTGCTCGCCCCAAGTCATCGGCGAGGCAGGGGGCAGGTCGCAATACCAGTCATAAAACGACATGCAGGTGCCGCCCAAGAGCGACAGATAGCGCGAGCCTGCGGCGTAAGACACCATCGACATCGCCGGAATGGGCGAGAAGCCAAACACCCGGTCGGGACCATAGGTCTTGGTTGTATAGGCATTGGCGGCTGCGGTGATCTCGGTCACCTCATCCCAGCTTGCGCGCACAAACCCGCCCTTGCCGCGGGTCTTGACGTAGGACGAGCGCGCCTTGGGGTCGGCCTGAATCGAGGCCCAGGCCTGAATCGGCGACAGGCTCTTGCGTTTTTCACGCCAGAGCCGCATCAGACGCCCGCGCACCAGCGGGGTTTTCACCCGGTTGGCCGAATAAAGATACCACGAATAGGACGCGCCCCGCGCGCAGCCGCGCGGTTCATGGTTGGGCAGGTCGGGACGCGTGCGCGGGTAATCGGTCTGCTGGGTTTCCCAGGTGACGATGCCGGATTTGACGTAGATCTTCCAGCTGCACGACCCGGTGCAGTTCACCCCATGGGTGGAGCGCACGATCTTGTCGTGCTGCCAGCGGCTGCGATAGGTGTTTTCCCATTCGCGGCTTTCAATCGTGGTCTGGCCGTGGCCATCGGCAAAGGTATCCTTGCGCAGGGACTTGAAGAAGTTCAGCCGGTCTAGAAGGTGGCTCATTGGTTTTCCTTTCTGATCAAGCGCGGGCGGCGGCGGCTGGGCCACCACGCTCGACTGTATGAAGCAACCCACCTGCGCGGGTGTAATAGGCCCATGTTAGCACCAGGCAGAGGACATAAAAGGCCAAAAAGCCCCAGAGCGCTGCAATCGGCCCACCGGTCAATTGGATCGAAGATCCATAGGCCTTGGGGATGAAGAAGGCACCGTAAGCCGCAATCGCCGAGGTAAAGGCGATGATGGCGGCGCTTTCACGCTCGATCTGGCGGCGCAAGGCGTCACCCGACAGGGCAGGCATCAGACGTGGCACTTCTTGGCGCATGATCGCGGGGACCATCTGGAAGGTTGAGGCATTGCCTACACCCGTCAGGAAGAAAAGCGCCATGAAGCAGGCAAAGAAACCGGCAAAGCTGCCGCCAACTCCGGCCACCGGCAAGAAGAAGATCACCCCTGCCACTGCGGCAATCATGCCGGCAAAGGTCCAGAAGGTGACCCGCCCGCCGCCGAAGCGGTCGCTGACCCATCCCGTTCCCGCCCGGCTAAGTGCACCGACCAAAGGCCCAAGGAACACATATTGCAGCGCATGCACTTCGGGGAACATCAGTTTTGTCAGCAGCGGAAAGCCTGCCGAATAGCCGATAAAGCTGCCGAAAGTGCCGGTGTAAAGCACGCACATGATCCAGTTGTGGAAGCGGCCAAAGATCACCGCCTGTTCACGGAACGAGGCTCTTGCATCGGCAATATCATTCATCCCGGCCCAGGCCGCGATGGTTGAAAGCAAGATGAACGGCACCCAGACAAAGCCCGCATTCTGCATCCACAGCTTGCCACCGTCGCTCAGCGGTTGCGGATCGCCGCCCATGGCCCCAAACACACCCATGGTGATGACCAAAGGCACCAGAAACTGCATGACTGACACGCCCAGATTGCCCAGACCCGCATTCAAGGCCAGCGCATTGCCCTTTTCCGACCTTGGATAGAAAAAGGCGATATTGGCCATCGACGAGGCAAAGTTGCCGCCGCCCAGACCGCAAAGCAGGGCCAGAACGATGAAGATCAGGTATGGGGTTTCAGGATTTTGTACCGCATAGCCGATGCCCATGGCAGGCAACAACAGCGAGGCGGTCGAAATCGTGGTCCACAGTCTTCCGCCAAAGATCGGCACCATGAAGCTGTAGAAAATCCGCAACGTGGCCCCGGACAAGCCCGGCAGCGCCGCCAGCCAGAACAGCTGTTCAGGCGTAAAGGCAAAGCCGATGGCCGGCAGTCTTGCGATCACCATCGACCAGACCATCCAGACCGAAAAGGCCAGCAGCAGCGCCGGGATCGACAGCCACAGATTGCGCCGTGCAATCTTGCGGCCTTTTTCGGCCCAAAAGCCCGCATCTTCTGGACGCCAATCGACCAGGGTGGCGGGTATTACCGTCACATCCGGATCGTGGATTTCCTGCATTTCAGGCAGTTCTGGCAGGCGGTCCAGCCGCTCGCCCATGGCAGAGCGTTCCATCGCGCGGATCGACATATGCATCCAGCCCAGCGATACAACCACGATCAAGAACAGCAGCATGAAGCAGCTTGTATAGATGCCTGTCACATCCAGCAGCGCGCCAAATATGATCGGCAGAATAAATCCGCCAAGACCACCGATCATCCCGACCAAACCGCCGACCGCGCCCACATGTTTAGGATAATAGACCGGGATATGCTTGTAGACCGCTGCCTTGCCCAGGCTCATGAAGAAGCCAAGCGCAAACAAGGTGGCAATCATCGGCACCATGTTCATATCGGTCGAGAACTGGATCGGGCCATTGCGCGACGAAATCGTGTAGCTGGTCGGCGGATAGGCCAGCATGAACAACAGGATCGCAGAAAAGCCGAAAGTCCAGTACATCACCCGGCGCGCACCGTAGCGATCACTCAGATGGCCACCATAGGCCCGAAACACGCTGGCCGAAAGACTGAAGGCCGCGGCCGACATGCCAGCGGTTTTCACATCAACCGAATAGACGTCGATCAGATAGTGGGGCAGCCAAAGCGCCAGCGCGACAAAGCCGCCGAACACGAAGAAATAATACAGCGAGAAGCGCCAGACCTGCAGGTTTTTCAGCGGTGCGAACTGTTCGGCCAGACTCGGGGCTTTCACACCGGATTTACGCCGGGCGATCAACTCAGGATCATCTTGCGCAAAGAGGTAGAAGGCCACTCCCATCAGAACCAAAGCTGCGGCCCAGACATGTGCTACGCCATGCCAACCAAAGGCCACCATCACGAAGGGGGCCACAAACTTGGTCACCGCCGCCCCGACATTGCCCGCGCCAAAGATCCCCAGCGCCGTGCCTTGCTTGCCAGCCCCGTAAAAGCGCGACACATAGGCGACACCAATGATGAACGAGCCACCGGCAAGACCCACGCCAAGGGCCGCGACCAGATACATCGCGTATGTGCTGGCCCATGTCAGTGCCCAGGTCGCCAGCCCGGCCAGAACCATCTGGCCACCAAACACCAGCCGCCCGCCGTATTTTTCGGTCCACACGCCCAGAAACAGCCGCGTCAGCGACCCGCTCAAGATCGGGGTTGCAACCAGAAGGCCGAACTCGAACTCGTTTAGCGAAAGCTCTTTCTTGATCTCGACACCGATGATCGAAAAGATCGTCCACACTGCGAAACAAGCGGTAAAGGCAATGGTGCTAAGGGTTAGGGCTCGGTTTTGGTCCGCCCTGGAAACCTGGCTGCCTGACAGCATCATCATCTCCGATTTCAGCGAGGGAAAGCCCCTCGGCACGGTGGGTGATCACCAGAATTGCCGACAAGGGGGTTGATGTGGATCAACCGCAGAGGAAATTGTGTCGCAAAATGGCCGGATTTGATCGGGGATGAATACGCGGTCAAAGAAATTCGAGTCGATGATTGATATTATTTGGATTGATAATTGACTATTATCAATGATGTGGTCCATTGATATCAACCCCGATCGGGTGAGGAGTTGAGTCGTGCAAGTCTCCATTCAAGCTGACGCGCGCCGTTTGCCGCTCTTTCGTGGCGTTAGAGAGGCCGCCCTCGGCCAATTGTTGCGCGGGGCCTACGATCAGCAATTCCCATCGCATGTCGAGTTGATCCGTGAGGGTATGCCAGCCAGTTTCCTGCATATCGTGGTTGAGGGGCAGGTCGAGCTTTACGCGAATGCCAATGGGCGCGATGCGACAATGGCAGTGGTGCGCCCGGTCTCTACCTTCATTCTGGCAGCGGCCGTGCGGGATGCACATTATCTGATGTCGGCACGCACGATGACGGTGTCGCGCATTGTGATGGTTCCTGCCGAAGATGTGCGCGAGGTCATGATGCAAGACCCGGCATTTGCCCGCAACGTGATCGAAGAGCTTGCCGCTTGTTATCGTGGCCTTGTGCGTCACACCAAGAACCTCAAGCTGCGCAACACGCGCGAAAGGATCGCCGCCTATCTGTTGCGTCAATCGCGGGTGCTGGGCAATGTGGCGGGCTTTACCCTGAGCGTTGAGAAGCGGTTGCTCGCCTCCTATATGGGGATGACGCCGGAAAACCTGTCGCGGGCACTGAAATCTCTGGCCGAAGACGGCTGCAAGATTGACGGGCAGCGGGTGATCATCACCGACCGCGCGCGCTTTGAGGAACTGGCCGGGCTTTCACCGCTGTTGGATGGACCTGATCCCGAGGCGGTGAATGCAGCCGTCAGCCTGCCGTTACCCAGTGTATGAAGCCGGCGCGAAGCCCTTGCTTGCTTGTCCTGTTGCTTATGTCACAAGTGCGCGCTGCTCGGGCAGACCCATTGAAATCAGCACGGGTGTTTCGGACTGACGCGCTTGAAACGCGGCTTTATCCGTCATCCCACGCCAATCGGCCAGAATAAGCGATTGTGCCACTGCCCCACCCAAGGTGGTTCCAGGGCCGGTCACGATAAACAGATCGGGCGCGAATTCGCGGGCGGCGGTGCGGATTGCAGCCGTGAAATCATAGGGCTCCACAACCTGATGGCCCAAGGTGTAATCGCGCAAGGCGCCGGGGCGCACCGCCCCCGGCCACCAGATCTCGCCGCGCCCGTCGATCAACGGCAGTTTGGGTTGGCCAAAGAGATCATCTGCCAATCTTGCGCGGCCCTCGGCGGCAACCGGGGCTTGCAGCGCGGTGTGAAAGGCTGCGTGGTTGGACAGGCGCATCGGAAAGCGCCCTTGTTCAGGGGGCACGGCGGCTTCAAAGGCCTTAAGCCCGGCCTCATTGCCCGCAAGCACCAACAACCCACCCAGATCAATCGACAGGGTCAGGATATGGCCGGCGCGCGTGGAAATTTCGGCGGCTATGGCAAGCAGTTGCGCCTTTCGCCCGGCAATCGGTTGCCAGTTCTCGTCGACAAAGGGATGGATGATCTGCCCGCCGATCAGGCTTTGCTGCATCAAGGTGCCCATGGTGTTGACCACCTCGAACCCCTGTTCGGGCGTCAGCGCGCCCGCGCAGGCCAGTGCCGAATACCAGCCCATCGAATTGCCGGTGACGGCCACCACCTCAACCCCTTGCAGGCTGATCCGGTCGCCATAGGTGCAGGCATAGATCAGCGCCGAGGCATTGTCGCCCCGGCTGTGTTTCGAGACGGAATAACTGGAAGCGCCATCAAGCGCTGTCAGGCTTTCCTGCCCCAAAGCCACACGCCTCGCATCGAAATGCGCCAGCAAAGCGCGGTCAGGAAACCGGGCCAAAGAGCCAAGCTCGGTTTTGGTATAGGTGCCCCGTCCAGGGCAGATCAGAACGGCGGTTTTCATGATTTCACCAAGGATTTTGCAGCCTGTGTAATGCTTTGCACCGAAGGCATCGTCGCTGCATAGGCGGGGCCGGTGGCGATAAAGCAATCGGTTGACGTCACCCGCGCCATTTTCGCGACCCCTGCCTCATGCAAAGCCGCCATCAGCGCCTCGGCCACACCGCCCGAATGGCGGGTTTCATCCACCACCAGAACGTGTTTGCAGCCCTTGATGGCGGCAACCATTGCCTCGACGGGCAGGGGCGACAGCCAGCGCAGATCAATGATGCGGGCCTTGATCCCCGCGGCTTCGATTTCGGGCAAGGCCTGATGCGTCAGGTAATTGCCATTGCCAAAGGTAACAATCGCCAGATCGGTGCCATCGCCCTGCACGCCAACTTCGCCCAAGGCGATGGACTCTCCCGGTGCGGGGTAATGACGCATCCAGCCGCCGTCTTTTTCGCCATGCAGATCGCGTGCGGGATAAAGCGCAATCGGCTCCAGAAACACCACCAGCCGCTGTTTTTCGCGCGCCAGCCGCACGCATTCGCGCAGCATCTTTACTGCATCGGCCCCATGTGACGGGCAGGCAAGGATAAGGCCGGGAATATCGCGCAGTACGGCCACCGAATTGTCATTGTGGAAATGCCCGCCAAAGCCCTTTTGATAGCCCAGCCCGGCGATGCGCAGCACCATCGGATTGCTGAACTGACCGTTCGAGAAAAACGGCAGCGTGGCGGCTTCGCCCCTGATCTGATCCTCGGCATTGTGCAGATAGGCAAGGAACTGGATTTCCGGCATTGGCACGAAACCGTTTTGCGCCATGCCGATAGCAAGGCCCAGAATGGATTGCTCATCGAGCAAGGTATCAATCATCCGCGACGGGCCAAAGCGGGCGTGCAGCTTTTGCGTGACGCCATAAACCCCACCCTTGCGGCCGACATCCTCGCCCATCATCACAATTTCGGAATGGTCCAGCATCAGATCGGTCAGCGCCCAGTTGATCAGGCGGCTCATCGGCTGCGGCTCATCCATCGCCTTCATATCACTGCCGAAGATCGCTGCGCGGGCCTCGGGTGTGGGGCCATTGCTGGGTTTGCAGGCGCGTTTTGGCGCAATCAGGCTGGCCACAACCTCGGCGGCGGTTTTCAGCCTTGGCCGCGTGATCGCCTCGGCACTGATCCGGGTGATGCGGGCGTTGGTGTCATTGTATACCGCAAGTGCGGCTTCGGCGGGCATTGCGCCCGATTGGTCAAGCTGGCGCACCATATGCAGCAGCGGATCATGCGCCTCTTCGGCCTCGACCTCTTCGCGCGACAGGTAGGTGGTGGGCACGTCGGCCCCGGCATGGCCGTAAAGCCGCAAGGTGCGCAGGTGCAGAAATGCCGGTTTGCGGCGGCTGCGGATATAGGCGGCAGCTTCTTGGGCAACGCGGTAGGTCTCGAAAATATCCAGACCGTTGGCGGTGAAATATTTCAGACCGGGCCGGTTGCTGAAGGTGGCCGCAATCCAGTCTTTTGGGGTCTTGGTGGAAATGCCGATGCCGTTATCCTCACAGACAAACAGCAGGGGCAGGGGAATGGACTGATACGATGTCCATTGCGCGGTGTTGAAAGCCCCCTGCGCGGTGGAATGATTGGCCGAAGCATCCCCAAAGCTGCACATGACCAGCCCGTCATCGGCCAGAATCCGGTGTTCGGGCGGATTGCGTCGGGCGGCACCGATCGAATAGGCTGCCCCCACCGCTTTGGGCAGATGGCTGGCGATGGTCGAGGTTTGCGGCGGGATCATCAGCGCGAGGGATCCCAGAACCTTGTGCCTGCCGCCGGAAATTGGATCTTCGGAGGAGGCGGCAAAGCTGAGCAGCATGTCCCAGCCGATCGTCTGGCCCGGCACCTGGCCTGCACGCGCGATCTGAAAAGCTGCGTCACGGTAATGCAAGAACGCCATATCATCAGGACGCAGGGCTGCGGCTACCGCCGCCATCCCCTCATGCCCCGAGGAACCGATGGTATAAAACCCCTGCCCGGCGCGTTGCATGGCGCGGCTGGTGCGGTCAAGCGCACGGCTCAGACAGGCCGCGCGATAGATCGCAACCGCATCCGGCGGGCTGAGAGGCCCGGCCGGTGCCTCGCCCGCAGGGAAATCCCGGCCAGCGACGCGTCGCAGGAAGTTCTCATGCACGATATTAGCGCGGTCCATGCTCTGCCCTTTTCGAAATCCGCAAAGCCTGCGGTCCTTGGCAGGTTAACGCATTGAGACGCTGACATGAACCACAATTCAAGGCAAAAACCCATGAGGAAAACGCATAGAAGCCGGGCCAGAAGGGGGCATGATGAAATTTGGACCGGGGCAGCAGCCCTTCGGCCTTGTTGGCATAAATTTTCGCCCGTGCTCAAGCAACCCGTCCCCTTTTCACAAATGTGCGATAGGCTGATGGGGTGGGATGGCGCAACGGTGGGAGGCATTGATGTTGGGTAGCGATGCAATAGATACAACGCTGCGCAAACAGTCGCGCAGCGCGCGGCGAACCCAGTTGATCGAGGCAACCATCGAGGTGATGGCGCAACGTGGCTATGCCCGCATCACTTTGACCGAGGTGGCGAATCGCGCCGGCGTATCGCATGGGTTGGTGAATTTTCACTTCAAATCCAAAGAGTTGCTTTTGGCGGAAACCTTGAATTATCTGTATGAAGAATACCTTCAGAATTGGACAACGGCCTTGGAGCGGGCTGGGCCATCTGCGCAAGAACAACTTGATGCTTTGATCAAAGCTGACTTCAGACCCGAAATCTGCACCCCGGCGCGGCTTGCAACATGGTGCAGTTTTTGGGGTGAGGCCACCAGCCGACCACTTTACCAAGAGAAATGCGGACAAAGCGATGACAATTATATCCTGCGGATGGAGGAAATCTGCGCGCGCTTGCTGTCTGATCATGGCTACTCGGGCAGGGCCGACCGCATAGCCAGGGTGATCCGCCTGACGATCGAAGGCACCTGGATGGACATGATGACGCAATCCACGCACTATTCGCGGCAAGAGGCGCTGCAAACGGTCTATTGTGCCGCCGCCGCCTTTTTTCCACATCATTTTGGCGAGGGCGGACTGTCTTGGCCGATCTGACCTGACTCGCGGGCTGAAATCGGCCTTTCTCGGCAGGTTTTCAGGAACGGGGTTTTCAACAAAAGCATGATTTGCTCGGTCTGTTCAAGCTCGGCCCTTGTCATCTGCGCGGCTTGTTGGCAAAACTTGATCAAATTCCTCCGGTGCCGGTCTGCTGTTGATGACAAAGCCTGGATTGCTGGACTATACTGCTGAAAATTGGCCACTTTGCTGTGGGCCGCTGGAGAGAAAGGGTAGCATCATGCAAGGCTTTGGCGCTTTGAACGACATAGAGGGCGTGGTTGAGGCGGACCGCGAGCATATCTGGCACCATCTGAGCCAGCACAAGCAATATGAAACCGTCGATCCGCGCGTGATTGTCGAAGGCAAGGGGATGCGCGTTTGGGATGCCAAGGGCAAAGAGCATCTCGATGCGGTGTCGGGTGGGGTCTGGACGGTCAATGTCGGCTATGGCCGTGAAAGCATTGCCAATGCGGTGCGCGATCAGTTGATCAAGCTGAACTATTTCGCAGGCTCGGCGGGCACGATTCCCGGTTCGATGTTTGCCAAGAAGCTGATCGAAAAGATGCCGGGGCTGACGCGGGTGTACTATTCGAACTCTGGGTCCGAGGCGAATGAGAAGGTCTACAAGATGGTGCGCCAAATCTCGCATCGGCACCACGGCGGCAAGAAGTGGAAGATCCTGTATCGCGACCGCGACTATCATGGCACCACGATCACGGCGCTGTCCTCGGCGGGCCAGCCGCAACGCGCGATGCAATACGGGCCGTTTACTCCCGGCTTCGTCGAGGTTCCGCACTGCCTTGAGTATCGCAAGCAATGGGATGTGGAGGATTACGGCCGCCGCGCCGCAGATGCGATTGAAGAGGTGATCTTGCGCGAGGGCCCCGATACGGTAGGCGCGCTGGTGCTGGAGCCGGTGACGGCGGGCGGAGGCGTGATTGTTCCGCCGCGCGGCTATTGGGAGCGGGTGCAGGAAATCTGCACCAAATACAACATCCTGCTGCATATTGATGAGGTCGTTTGCGGCGTCGGGCGCACGGGCGTCTGGTTCGGCTATCAGAACTACGGCGTCAAGCCTGATTTCGTGACCATGGCCAAGGGGGTCGCCTCGGGCTATGCCGCGATTTCCTGCACCGTCACCACCGAGGCGGTGTTCGACATGTTCAAGGATGATGCCGCAGATCCGATGTCGTATTTCCGCGATATCTCGACCTTTGGCGGCTGCACTTCGGGGCCTGCGGCAGCGCTGGAGAACATGCGGATCATCGAGGACGAGAACCTGCTCGACAACACGTTGCGGATGGGGGCACGGGTGATGGATAACCTGCGCGCCTTGCAAGACAAGCATAAGGTGATCGGCGATGTTCGCGGCGCGGGCCTGTTCAACGGGGCCGAACTGGTGAAGGATCGGGACACCAAAGAGCCTGCGGATGAAAAGATGGTTGCTGCCGTGGTTGCCGATTGCATGGCCCAAGGGGTGATCATCGGCATGACCAACCGCTCGCTTTTGGGGTTGAACAATACGCTTTGCCTGTCTCCGGCCTTGATTGCCACGCCTGATGATATTGATCAGATCACGGATGCGATGGATCGGGCGCTGACCAAGGTTTTTGGCTGAAACCGGCGCAAGAAATCGGGCCGCGCGCGAGGGAGTTTGCGCGCGGCTTTTTCCTGCGCTTATGTGCGACGACATTAAGACCCTTTGAAATCAATGGGTTGCTTGTGTTCGTTTGGGGGGTTTTAATTTTTGGGCGGTGTTTTGGGCATTTCGGCAACAGGATTTCCGGCTGGCGTGTTCTTGTTGTTTTATCCGCAATTTGTGTTATGCTGAAACGGTAACCCGCTCTTGAAACCAAACGGGCTACGCTCTGAAAGTAGGGCCGCACAAGGCCTTCCATGATCACGTTGACACCATTCCCGACAGGCTCGGGACACAGAAATGTCAGTGTTGGTAACGCCGATGGCCGGGATAGGGCGTCGGGGTGATTTTGGCGCGTGTGCTGACTGATCTCCATACCATTTATGCACCAGATCGGGCCTAAACACGCTTTTTCATGTCCAATAGGATCGGGCCTTGGCGCGGTTTCTGCGGTGGCCTAATGGTATACGGTCGTCGGGTTTTCGTAACTACCCCAATGGACGATTTTTCCGAATCAGGCCCAAAGCGCATTACTTCCTTTCAAGGAATGGCGCAGATTTATGATTTTTGCGTGGTTTCGCGCTTGTTCATGGAACGGCTTTCGGGCCAGACTGCGACAAAAGACGCATAACCACAGGCAGGATATCGCCCCGATGACCGTGCAGCCGAAACTCGATCTGTCGCCGCCGGTGTCAGAGGAAATTCGCAAGACCACCTGTTACATGTGCGCCTGTCGTTGCGGCATCAATGTGCATCTGAAAGGCGGGCGCGTCAGCTATATCGAGGGCAATCGCGACCATCCGATCAACAAGGGTGTGCTTTGTGCCAAAGGCGCAAGCGGCATCATGCAGGTGACTGCGCCCAGCCGGTTGCGTGCGCCTTTGCGGCGCGTTGGGCCGCGCGGGTCGGGGGCGTTTGAGGAAATCTCGTGGGATGAGGCTTTGGAACTGGCGGTATCCTGGATGAAACCTCTGCGCGAAACCGCACCGGAGAGGTTCGCGTTTTTCACCGGGCGCGACCAGTCGCAAAGTTTCACCGGCTGGTGGGCGCAGGCGTTCGGGACACCGAATTATGCAGCACATGGCGGGTTTTGCTCGGTCAATATGGCGGCGGGTGGAATTTACACTATCGGCGGCGCGTTTTGGGAGTTCGGTCAGCCCGATTGGGAGCGCACCAAGCTGTTTGTGCTGTTTGGCGTGGCCGAGGATCACGACAGCAATCCGATCAAGATCGGCCTTGGCAAGTTGAAGGCGCGCGGGGCAAAGGTGATCGGCGTGAACCCGATCCGCACCGGCTATAATGCAATTGCCGATGATTGGTATGGCATCACGCCCGGCACCGATGGATTGCTGATCCTGAGCCTGATTCATTGCCTGTTCGAGGCAGGCAAGATTGACCTTAACTATCTGGCACAATTCACCAATGCGCCTTTGCTGGTGGTGGAAGAGGGGCCGGAAAAAGGCCTGATCGCGCGCAATGCCGAAAGCCAGCCTTTCGTGATTGATCGGCGTTCGGGGGCACCTGCGCCTTGGGATGGCAAGGGGGTAGAGCCTGACCTGGGCGCGGTGTATCAGGGCAATCGCACGGTATTTCAGCATATGGCCGAGCGGTATCTGTCGCCCGATTATGCGCCTGAAGCGGTGGCAGGCGCCTGCGGGATTCCTGCGGCGCGGATCAGGGGCTTGGCTGCGGAAATGGCGCGGGTAGCCTTTGATCAGGCGATCGAGATTGATCAGCCTTGGGTGGATTTTCGTGGCAATTCCCATGCCAAGATGCTGGGGCGTCCGGTGTCGTTCCACGCAATGCGCGGAATTTCGGCCCATTCCAACGGCTTTCAGACCGCCCGCGCGCTGCATCTGTTGCAGATCGTTCTGGGCACGGTGGAGGTGCCGGGCGGCTATCGGTTGAAACCGCCCTATCCCAAACCCGTTGAGGCGCATCCGACGCCGCATTTTGTGAGCGTTCCGGGCAAGCCCTTGTCTGGCCCGCATCTGGGCTATGTGCGCGGGCCGGATCAACTGGCGCTGCTGCCCGATGGCTCGCCGGCGCGGATCGACAAGGCGTTCACTTGGGAAAATCCGCTGTCGGCCCATGGGTTGATGCATATGCTGATCCCCAATGCCCATGCGGGTGATCCCTATAAGATCGACACGCTGTTTCTCTATATGGCGAATATGGCGTGGAATTCTTCAATGAATTCAGCGCGCGTGATGGAGATGTTGACGGATAAGGGCGAAGATGGCGAGTATGTGATCCCGCGCATCATCTATTCGGATGCCTATGCCTCCGAGATGGTGGCCTATGCCGATCTGATCTTGCCAGATACCACCTATCTTGAGCGGCATGATTGTATCTCCTTGCTGGATCGCCCGATTTCGGAACCCGATGCGGCGGGGGATTCCATTCGCTGGCCAGTGGTGGAGCCCGACCGCGATGTGCGCGGGTTCCAGTCGGTGTTGCTCGATCTGGGCGTGCGGCTGGGGCTTGCGCCGATGGTCAACGCGGATGGAACGGCGAAGTTCAAGGATTACGCCGATTACATCGTGAGCCATATCCGCAGGCCCGGTGTGGGGCCGCTGATGGGCTTTCGCGGGGATGGCAGCGCCGAGGGGCGGGGCGAGGCGAACCCCGAGCAGTTGCAGCGCTATATTGAAAACGGCGGATATTATCAGGCGCATGTTCCCGAGGAGGCCGCGTTTTACAAGCCTTGGAACAGCGCCTATCAGGATTGGGCGGTGAAGGTTTCGCTGTTCGAGACGCCACAGCCTTATCTTTTCACCATCTGGTCCGAGCCTTTGCGAAGGTTTCAAATGGCCGCCGAGGGTTTGGGCGCGCATCAACCGCCCGAGCATTTGCGGGCGCAGTTGAAAGTCGCGATGGACCCGCTGCCGGTCTGGTATTCGCCCTATGCCGAAGAGCCCGGATTTACCGTTCATGCGCTGACCCAGCGGCCGATGGATATGTATCACTCCTGGGGCAGCCAGAACGCGTGGTTGCGCCAGATCCGGGGGACGAATTTCCTATATCTGCCAAGCAAGATTTGGGCCGAGCACGGGTTTGAGGCCGGAGACTACGCGCGGGTGAGTTCGACGAATGGTCAGATCGTGGTGCCGGTGGCGCATATGGCGGCGCTGAACGAGAACACGGTCTGGACTTGGAACGCGATTGGCAAACGCAAGGCGGCTTGGGCGTTGGATGAGGGCGCGTCTGAGGCGACGACGGGGTTTTTGCTGAACCATCTGATATCCGAACTGCGGGCCGGGCAGGGACGGGTGAGCAATTCCGATCCGGTGACGGGGCAGGCGGCCTGGTTCGATTTGCGGGTAAAGATCGAGCGGGTGGGGCCGCGGACTCATGCGGAGCCGGCCTTTGCGCCGATCTCACGTGTGGTGCCAAAGGGAGAGGACCGCGCATGACAAGTCTGCCGCAAAGCACCGCCAAAATGCTGGGACTGGCGATTGATCTGGATACCTGTGTGGGCTGTCAGGCCTGTGTGACAGCTTGCAAGGGCTGGAATGATCAGGGGTATGGCGTGCCCTTGTCGGATCAAAACCCTTACGGGGCAGAGCCTTCGGGCGTCTTCTTGAACCGAGTTCACAGCTATGAGGTACAACCTGCTGAAGGTGCTGCACAAATCATCAATTTCCCGCGCTCGTGCCTGCATTGTGAGGATGCGCCTTGCGTTACCGTTTGCCCAACCGGGGCGAGTTACAAGCGAGCCGAGGATGGGATTGTGCTGGTCAACGAGAGCGCCTGCATCGGCTGCGGGCTGTGCGCCTGGGCCTGCCCTTACGGTGCGCGTGAGATGGATGCGGCGGCGGGGGTAATGAAGAAATGCACGCTTTGCGTGGACCGGATTTACAATGAAAACTTGGCCCCAGAGGACCGCGAACCTGCCTGCGTGCGCGGCTGCCCGACTGGCGCGCGCCATTTTGGCGATTTCGCTGACCCGGAAAGCAAGGTGAGCAAGTTGAGCGCCGAGCGGGGGGGCTTTGCGTTGATGCCGGATATGGGCACCAGGCCGGTGAACCGGTATCTGCCGCCGCGCCCCAAAGACCGCCCGCATGAGGCAAGCGTGTTGGCACCGCTCTTGGATATCAAGGCCAGCGGGATTGCCGGATGGCTTGACCGCGTGTTGGGGAAAATCTGATGCATCCGGCGCCTTCGGTTATCATTTTCTCGGTGTTTTCGGGGCTTGGCTTTGGCTTTCTGGCCTATCTGGGGGCGGGTCTGGTGCAGCCGCAGGGAGTCTATGCGTTTATCCTGTGGGGGATCGGCTATGGCTTTGCAGTTATCGGTCTGCTTGCCTCGACCTTTCACTTGGGCAATCCGCAGCGGGCCTTGCGGGCGTTTACGCAGTGGCAAACCTCGTGGTTGAGCCGGGAGGCCTGGGCCTCGGTGGCGACTTTGCTGATCCTTGCTCCGGTGGCGCTGTCGGATTGGTTGGGCTTGGGCTGGCCGCGCGAAATTGGGGTGATTGGCGCGGTTCTGGCACTGGTCACGGTGTTCACCACCTCGATGATCTACACGCAGATCAAGGCGGTTCCGCGCTGGCATCATTGGATCACGCCGTTGATGTTCATGGGCTTTGCCCTGACTGGTGGTGCGATTCTGGCCGGGCAAGTGCGGTTGGCGGCGGCGTTTTGTGCGGCGCTGGGGCTGTTGCTGCTGCTGGTTTGGCAGATCGGGGATGGGCAGTTCAGACGGCGGGCGCAAAGCCTTGGCACTGCCACCGGGCTGAACCGGATCGGTGAGGTGACGGTGTTCGAGCAAGCGCACACGGCGGGGAATTACCTGCTGCGCGAGATGATTTTCGTGGTCGGGCGCAAACATGCGCAAAAGCTGCGGTTGATTGCCTTGATTATGGCGGCGGCGCTGCCTGCGATCATTCTGGCGCTGTTTCCGGCCAGCCTGATCGCGGTTGGCGCGGCAATTGCCTGTCATCTGACCGGGGCCTTTGCCGCGCGCTGGTTGTTTTTTGCCGAGGCCGAGCATGTGGTCGGCCTGTATTACGGCGCGCGTTAAGGCGTGGTGGAGTGGTCCATCTTGGAATGGTCCATCGGGGCCTCGGTGCCATCGGCATTCAGAACCATGAGTTCGATCTGAACCCGCCCGGCCTTCTCGAAGATCAGGGTTGCAGGCACCATATCGCCCGCCAACAGAGGGGCTGTCAGCCCCATCAGCATGACATGCATGGCACCGGGCTCCAGAACTGCCGTATCGCCGACGGGGATATCAACGCCGTCCAGCGCACGCATGGTGGCCACGCCATTGGCATCGGTTTCCGAGATATGCAGTGAAGCCTCGGTGACACCGTTGACCTCCACGCCGATCAGGCGATCAGGTGTGCTG
>JAGPBG010000139.1 GCA_018063485.1 Cypionkella sp. | reverse complement strand
CCAGGCCAGTGTCGCCGCTGCCGTCGCGACAAACGTATTGATCATCACCAGTGTCGCACCCCCATTCGCCTCAAGGTTCGATCCGACGTTGAAACCGAACCAGCCGACCCAAAGCATCGAAGCCCCGATCATCGTCATCACCATGGAATGGGGTGCCATGTTCTCGCGGCCCAGGCCCACGCGCTTGCCGATGACCAGACAGCCGACCAGCGCCGCAACACCGGCGTTGATATGCACCACTGTGCCGCCCGCAAAGTCGATCGCGCCCATCCCATAGAGCAGCCCGTTTGCATCCCAGACCATATGCGCGACCGGGAAGTAAACCAACGTCACCCACAGCGCCGAAAAGGCCAGCACCGCCTTGAACTTTACCCGCTCGGCAAAGGCCCCGATGATCAGCGCCGGGGTAATCGCGGCAAAGGTCATCTGGAACACGATGAACAGATATTCCGGGATCACATAGCCTGCCGAAAATGTCGGCGACATGCTTTCCGCGTTCACGCCCGACAGGAACAGCTTGCCGAACCCGCCCCAATAGGGCGAGGTGCCGCCGCCAAATGTCACCGAATAGCCATAGACCACCCAGATCACCATCACCATGCAGGCAATGATCGTGGTCTGCATCAGTACCGAAAGCATGTTCTTGTTGCGCACCAACCCGCCATAGAACAGCGCAAGGCCCGGCAACGTCATGAACAGCACCAGCACGGTCGCGGTCATCATCCAGGACACATCGCCCTTGGCCATCACGGGATCGCCCTCTTGCGCCCATACCGGCATTGCGGCGAAGACTGCTGCACCCAGTTGGACCAGTATCTTCACCTGCCCTCTCCTGATCGCGGCGATGATCCTCGGCATATTGCACCTCTTAGTTCTTCCACCGGGTCGAACGCGGCCCTGCCCTGATCAGGCGGCTTTCGCAGGTGCAGCACAATTTTTCCTCGGCGGAAGATTGCGGATCGCCAGGAAAAAAACGACTGATCTTCTGAAAATCAGGCAGTTTGCTAGCGCACTGCCTGAAAATTGGGCTAAACACGGGCGCGAATCATCCTGGCGCGCACTCCACATTCGCGAAAAAGCCGGTTATACTTGGCAAAACAAAAGGGCTGGGCAGGCATGGCGGTTTCGGGGAATGGTCGGGGAACCGGCAAGCGTGGGCAAATTGTGGCAGATCGCCGCTATGCAGCACCACAATCACGCACGACCCCACCGCCGCCGCGCAAAAAGCGCCCCACAAGGCCGCCTCGTCGGGGAAATTTCGTTGTCAACTTTTTCGCGGGCCTGATCCACGGAATCTGGCGCGCGGTATGGGGTGTATTCTGGCGGCTTGGGCTGATCGGGGCGATGATTTTCGCCGGGATCGTGTTCTATTTCTATGCGCAGCTTCCCGCGGTTGACGCTTTGCTTGACGTCCGCGCGCGCGGGTCGGTCACGCTGCTGGACCGCAATGACAAGGTTTTCGCCTGGCGTGGCGAAACCTTTGGCGGCCAGATCACCTCGGACACCGTGTCGCCCTATCTGCGCAACGCCGTTGTCGCCACCGAGGACAAGCGATTTTACTATCATTTCGGCATCAGCCCGCGCGGCATTGCTTCGGCCATTCGCATCAATATGGCCGAGGGACGCGGACCGCTTGAGGGCAACGGCGGCTCGACCATCACGCAGCAGGTGGCAAAACTCTTGTGTCTGGGCGTTCCCTACAATCCGACACAATGGAAATCGGAATCAGCCTATGAGGATGATTGCCGTTCGGGCGGGATTTGGCGCAAGCTGAAGGAAATTCCCTATTCGGTGGCCATGGAGGTCAAATATTCCAAGGCCGAAATCCTCACGATCTATTTCAACCGCGCCTATCTGGGCGCAGGTGCGCGCGGTTTTGAGGCTGCGGCGCAGCGCTATTTCGGCATTTCCGCCAATCAGGTGACCCCGGCACAGGCTGCCATGTTGGCCGGGCTTTTGAAGGCACCCTCGAAATACGCGCCCACCAACAACCTGCAACGCTCGCAAGACCGCGCGGCGGTGATCATCGGCCTGATGCGCGAACAAGGCTTTCTGACCCAGGCCGAAGCGGATGAGGCGATTGCCCACCCCGCAGTGCTGTCCGAAGCGGCCCAGCGCCAATCTGGAGGCTTTTTTGCCGATTGGGTGATGGAAACCGCACCCTCGTTCCTGACATCGGAAACCACCGAAGACGTGGTGATCCGCACCACGCTTGATCAGGACATGCAGCGCAAATCCGAAGAGGCCCTGGCCTATATCTTTGACAACAAGCTGAAATCAGGCTCCAAGGCGCAGGCCGCGATTGTGGTGATGTCAGCAGATGGGGCGGTGCGCGCCATGGTTGGCGGCCGCAAGATCGAGGCGGCGGGATCGTTCAACCGCGCGACGCAGGCGCTGCGCCAAACCGGATCATCGTTCAAGCCCTTTGTCTATGCGGCAGCGCTTGATCTGGGCTGGAGTCCTTCCGATTTTGTCGAAGATGCCCCGCTGACTATCAATATCCCCGGATCAGGGGCTTGGACTCCTTCAAATTATGATCACAAATTCAAGGGTATGATCACTTTGACCGAAGCCCTGCGGGAAAGTCGCAACATTCCCGCTGTTCGCGTGGCGCAGGCGGTCGGTCTGGATCTTGTCCGCAAGGTGGCTGGTGATTTCGGGATCGCCAGCGACCTGGCCCGAGGCCCGGCACTTGCGCTTGGGGCATCGGAATCGACCCTGATCGAAATGACCGGCGCTTATGCTGGCATCCTGAACGGTGGTTCCTCGGTCATTCCCTATGGTTTGGTCGAGTTGAAACTGAAGGGAGAAGACACTCCGCTGATGGGTGCGGGCGGCGGCATCGGAGAGCGTGTCATCTCGGAAACCGCCGCGCATGAATTGATTTACATGATGAATCAGGTCGTCGACAGCGGGACGGGCACCCGTGCGCGGCTGAAAGACCGCCCCTCTGCCGGCAAGACCGGAACCACCTCGGAATCGCGTGACGCTTGGTTCATCGGCTTTACCGCTGATTATGTGGCGGGGATCTGGATGGGTTATGACGACAACAAGCCGCTTGCCGGTGTAACGGGCGGTGGCCTGCCCGCCGACATCTGGCATGAGGTGATGACCCGTATTTCCGAGGGCACTCCGGTAAATGATCTGCCAATGATCATTCCCGAACCGCGCCAGCCACCGGTTTCAGCCCAATCGCAGGATTTTGGAACCGATCCGAACCAACCACAGGTGCCACCCGAGCAAAACCAGCCGCCAGCCGATCCGGTTGAGGCCTTGCTGCGCGAAATTCTGGGCGGAAACTAGGGCGCGTTACGTCAGGTTGACGTCACCGCGCAACCCGAACACATTTGCAAAGGCGATCACTTCCTCGGGTTGCGAGGTGAAACATGTTCATGATTGAACGCAACACGCCATCAAAAGGCGCCCGAATGGAGCGCCTTCATAAGGCTTTCATCTGGCTCAGGACGTTTTCAGATCCGCAATCAATTTATCCAGATTGCCCCTGCGCTTGTCGAGCATCGAGCCGATCTCAGTGCGCTCGGTCGCCAGCATATTCACCCCTTCAATGATGATATTGAAGAACAATTGCCGCCCGGATTTATCCGAAACATGCCAACGCAAATCGAAAGGTGCCTCGCCTTTCAGCGTTGCGGTCGAGATCACCTCAAAATAGCTTTTCAACGGCCGCGCGTCGGTTACCTCAATGACGCCGCCAATGAACTGGCGGAACCGCCGCCCATATTTGCGGCTGATATAGCCCTGATAGGCCTTGGTGAAGGCCGTCATCTGCGCCGATGATGCGGATTTCGAGGCAACGCCCAAAGCAGAGCGCGCAATCACGGCAACATCGGCATAGCGCGTGAAGATCCGTTCGAAATCGCCATACATCGCGGTTTCGGATTTGCCGGAATTGATCGTGCTGTTCACTTCACCGATCGCCTTGCCGATCAAGGCGCGCGCCTGATCCACCGTCAGCGCCATGGCAGGCAGCGGCAACGCCAAAGCAACCGACCCGAGGGTCAACCCGGCAGCAAAGCGACGACGGGTAATACGGCTGGGTTCATTGAGCATAGGGATCCTCGAAACTTGCCTCTGGAGCGGCCTGACCCAAATCATAGCGACGGTTTTGCAGATACAACAACCGCGCCTGGGCGTATCCGTCCGCTGACTCATATAGGATGGAATCCACCGTTTCGGAATAGCGTCCGCGATCATCTATTTTTGATAGGATCATCGCCACTGTCGGCACATAGCTTTCCGGCGGCGTCAGAACAAAGCCCAGGGGGTTCATCGCGATATCCACCACCTCCCCCAAAGCGTCGCGTTGCGTCGAAGGCCCCAGCAAGGGCAACTCGACAAAAGCGCCCTCGCCCACGCCCCAAACATGCAGGGTCTCACCGAAATCGGTCTTTTTGCCCGCAACCCCCATCGCCCGTGCCGGGTCAAGCAGACCGCCAATGCCAATGGTTGAGTTGAGCACAAATCGCAGGCTGTTTTCCGTGGCCTTGCCAATGCGCAATTGCAGCAGATTGTTCAGCACATCCCCCGGCAAATCGAGGTTCGCGGAGAAATTGTTCACCCCGCGTCGCACAGGATCGGGAATGGAGTCATAACCGCCCGCAACCGGCTTCAGAAACGCCTTGTCGATCTCCAGGTTGAACGCGTGCATGTTGCGATTCTCGGTCTCGAAAGGGTCCGAAATCGTGTCAGAGGGTGGCGGCGCGGCGCAGCCAGCAACCATCAAAAGCCCTGCAAGAGCCAAAATCACCTGTCGTTTTGGGGCGTGCGACGTAAAAAACATCAATATCCGGTTTCCGATTGCTGTTATTGCAGCAGAATCTTAACTATTCCAACTGAATCCATAAGGTGCGGCGCACGCCATGACAACGCCTCAAACCGCCTTTACCTCATTTACGGTGTATTCCTGCCGACCATTTACGGAGCCTGAATCAGAATGAGCGCACGCTCGAAACACGCAAATGAGGGCCTTGGCGCGGCTGAGCTGCGCGCTGCGCGGACGGGCAGTAACGGGCTTTTGGCTGCGGTTTTCGCGTTTTCGGTGTTTGTTAATCTGCTGCAATTGACCGGGCCATTGTATATGCTTCAGGTCTATGATCGGGTTTTGGGCAGCCGGTCACAGGAAACCTTGCTGGCGCTTTCTGCCCTGGCGGCGGGTTTGTTCATCGCCTTGGGTCTGCTTGACAGCTTTCGGGCAAAAATCCTCACCCGGATCGGTGCGCAGGTGCAAGACCGACTGGACCGTCGCGTCTTTGCCGCCGCCCTTGCCCGCCTGTCCGCAGCCCCCGGTGATCCTGTTGCCCTCAGCGCTCAAAGGGATCTTGAAGCGGTGCAGCGGCTATGGGCCTCGCCGGTGTTGCTGGCGGTGTTTGATATGGCCTGGACCCCCCTGTTCATCGCGGCAATCTTTGTATTTCACCCGGTTCTGGGCTGGCTCTCGCTGGCGGGGGGCGGCTTGCTGGTGGCGATCACCTTGTTGAACCAATATGCCACGCAAACCCCGCTGAATCGCGCCAATCTGCTCTCGATGAAGGCGGATCACATCGCAGACAGCATCAAGACAGAATCCGAAACCGTGCTGGCTCTGGGGATGACAGGTGCTGCTTTTGCCCGCTGGCAAACCGCTCGCCGCGCTGCCTTGCAATCAAGCCTGTCTTCGGGCGATCTTTCTGGCCATTTCAGCGCCGCTGCCAAAACCTTTCGCACCATCTTGCAATCGGCCATCCTTGGCGTTGGGGCATATCTGGTGCTGCAAGGCGAAATGACTGGCGGCGCGATGATTGCAGGTTCTATTCTGATGGGACGCGCGCTTGCCCCGATTGAACAGGCCGTCGCGCAATGGCCGCTGATTACCCGCGCGACACAGGCGCGCCAGCGGCTTGCCGCGCTCTTGTCGCTTCAACCGGCAACCCCCGCCCGCACCGCCCTTCCCCGCCCCCGCGCGTTGCTTGAGGTGTCGAACCTTACCGTCACCCCGCCGGGCGAGCAAATGCCCACGCTGCGCGGCGTCAGCTTTACGCTTTCCCCCGGTCAGGCCCTTGGCGTTATTGGGGCCTCGGGAGCGGGCAAAACGACACTTGCGCGCGCAGTCATCGGGCTTTGGAACCCGGTGGGCGGCAAGATCCGGCTCGATGGGGCCACGCTGGATCAATACGATCCCGATATTCTGGGCAGCTATATCGGTTATCTGCCGCAACAAGTAACCTTGTTCGAAGGAACCATTGCCGAAAACATCGCTCGCCTGCAAAGTGCCCCCGATGCAGCCCTGGTGGTCGCTGCGGCAAAAAAGGCTGCGGCACATGAGATGATACTGCGCCTGCCGCAAGGCTACGATACCCGCATCGCAGCCCTTGGCGGCCGCCTTTCAGGAGGGCAGATTCAGCGCATCGGTCTTGCGCGTGCGCTTTACGGTGATCCGGTGC
>JAGPBG010000138.1 GCA_018063485.1 Cypionkella sp. | reverse complement strand
CGGCTCTTGGTCTGCTAACCGGGTTGGATCAGGCAAAAAAGACCCAGCATCTTGAACCTGGGGCCGGGCAGTACGGTATTTTCGCCGGCAAAAGCTGGCGTTTGAACATCCGCCCGCTGGTGCTGAACTTCATTGACCGGCATTCCGCGGTGAAACCTGCGACCAAACTGGCCGCTGTGACGGCGGCAAAGTAACGTCCATCTTGCGCCGCGATGGGGGTGCCTTCATTGTGGGTTTATGCTGCGCGATACCTGCTTTGGCTGCAGGATATTTGCATGATGAGGCCGAAAGTTTTAACTGAATTGTAAATGACCGGGCCTCAGACCCGGACAGCCCGATTCCAAAACCTCCACATCATCGCAGAGGCGGCGATCATCAAGCCGATCACCAAGCCAAGCCACAGGCCGACACCACCAAACCCGGCGTGAAAAGCCAGCCAGTACCCTGCGGGAATCCCGATCAGCCAATAGCTGAAGGCGGCAACCACCATGGGCACGCGCGTGTCCTTGATGCCGCGCAACAGGCCCAGCGCCATTCCCTGCATTGCATCGGCCAGTTGAAACAATGCGGCCACTGCCAATAGTTTTGCACCAAATTCAACAATGGCGGCGCTGCTGGCATTGCCCAGATCAAGAAACAGACCGATGATCCCCTGTGCTTGTGCCAGAAACATCACCACCATCAGGATGCCAAAGCAGACAGACAGCACAATTGCGGTCCTGGCCCCGTCGCGCAAGGATTGGCCGTCGCGCATGCCATCGGCCCGGCCCGCGCGCACAGTGGCTGCGTTCGACAGGCCCAGATGCACCATATAGGACAGCGAAACCACTTCCATGGCGATCCCATGCGCGGCCAACTCCACTGTGCCGATCCAACCCATCATCAGCGCTGTGGCTTGAAACATCGCACTTTCGGCGAGGCTGGTAACGCCGATAGGCCAGCCCAGCCGGAACACCTGTCGCAGGGCAGGCAGATCAACGCGCCAAAAGCGGATGAACAGCTGGAACCGGCGCAACTCGGGCAGCCAGGCGGCATAGCCTGCCAGCAAAACAAAGGTCACGACCTGCACCACCAGCGACGCAATCGCCGCACCCTCTACCCCCAACTCCGGCGCGCCCCAGAGGCCAAAGATCAGCGGATAGGCCAGCAGGAAATTCACCCCCACAGCCGCCAGCGTAACCCAGAGCACCACCTGCGTCCGCTCCAGCGCCGCGAGGTAGCTCTTCAGCACCATTACCAACAGTGCTGGCACCATCCCCAAACCGCCGATACGCAGAAAGTCTTGCGCCAGCCCCGCCACTTCGGGGTTTTGCCCCAGCGCCAGCAACAGTGCCTTGGTATTCCAGAACAGCGGATAGGTCAGCACTCCATAACCCGCCGACAACCACAGCCCCATCCTTGTATCCCGGCGCACTTGCACCTCGTCGCCACTGCCCAGCGCCGAAGCCACCAACGGCATCACCGCCTGGGCAAAACCTGCGCCAAAGATGAAAGTTACAAAGAACAGCGAGGCCGCAAGCACCACTGCTGCGAGTTCGGCCACGCCATACCAGCCCAACAGCACGGTATCCGTGACATGCAGCGCCATTTGGGCAAGATGGCTGCCGATCAAGGGCAGCCCCAACGCCAGCGTGGCGCGGGCGTGGGCGGGATAGGTGAGCGCGGATTTCATGCCAAAGCAGTAGCCGGACGGTCCGCGTTCAGCAAGGTGGCTACTGCCTAGGCGTTGGAGGAAACGACATTATCCTTTTTGCGGCCGGTATTGGCCAAAACCTGACTGGCACGCCCGACAATCAGCGGGTCGGGCTGACCGACCACATCGAAATCCTTGCCCGGATAATCAATCGTGGACAGGAAATGGCGCATGCAATTGAGGCGCGCGCGTTTCTTGTCGTTGGATTTCACGATAAACCAAGGCGCATCGGCGGTGTCGGTGTAAAAGAACATTGCTTCTTTCGCCTCGGTATAATCATCCCATTTGTCCAGGGAGGCCTTGTCGATCGGCGAGAGTTTCCACCTTTTCAGCGGATCGGTTTCACGCGCCTTGAACCGGGCGCGCTGTTCTTCGCGGGTAACGGAAAACCAGTATTTATAAAGTCTTATGCCAGATCGCACCAGCATCCGTTCAAATTCCGGCGCCTGCCGCATGTATTCAAGATATTCGGCGGGGGTGCAAAAGCCCATCACCCGTTCAACCCCGGCGCGGTTATACCAGGAGCGGTCATAAAACACCATTTCGCCCGCGGTCGGCAGGTGGGCAATGTAGCGTTGAAAGAACCACTGGGTCTTTTCGGCATCCGAGGGTTTGGTCAACGCCACCACACGCGCATAGCGCGGATTCAGATGCTCCATGAACCGCTTGATGGTGCCGCCCTTGCCGGCGGCGTCCCGGCCTTCAAACAGCACCACGAATTTCTGGCCGGTTTCCTGTGCCCAGATCTGAACCTTCAGGAGTTCGGCCTGCAATTTGGCCTTTTCCACCTCATAGACGGCGCGGCCCATCAGGCGGGCATAGGGAAAACGGCCGCTTTCAAAGGCCTCCCGTATCTCATTTTGCGACACCGGGGGAAAGCGTCGCGGGCCTTGCAGCGTATCGCCAACGCCGTCAGTCTGCGGTAACGACTTGCGACCGATCTTCTTGACGACACCACTGGCCTGTTCTTCCGGCTGCATAACCAAGTCTGGAACGGGTGCTTGCGCTTTATCAACCACTGGTTCGTTCAGATTGTCGTTCATATATCCACCCACCCCGCTGCATCACCGACTCTGCGAAGATAAACTATCTGCATAATATTGCCATGATTTGCGTCAAACCAGCGGGACGGCACAGACAAAGCTCTGCGTGAGCGGCAAACAAAAAAAAACGGCGGCACCCCAGGCACCGCCGTCTTTTCGTGGGGATAAATTGCTTCATTCAAAGTCTAGGGACAAGGCACCGTTCAATGAGCAATGGATAGCCCAAGGCCCGCAGCGGGCGCATACCCCAAATACGGTAAGGCTGGAAATAAAGCGCATCACGGCAAGAATTGTTCCAGGGTATCGAGTACTTTTGCCCATTCAGCAAAGAACAACAATTGACCGGTGTTGGGCAGGAACTTCACTTCCAGATGCGGGAAATCCACCATCAGCTCTTTCACTGTCTGGACCGGGGTTTGCGGATCCTGATCTCCTTGCAGCAACAGAACCCGCACCTGCGACACCAGCACAAGACGCGACCAGTCTCGTTCCGATCCGATACATTCGCGGGTAAAGGCTTCATGCGCCGATATCTTGGCGCTCATGGAAACCTCTGATCCGACCAGAACCGCCTCGCGCACCTCTGGCCGCGCAAAGGCTTCAAGATCGGCGGCGGACCCGCCGTTCACTTGGGCAAAGAATTTTTCCTTGCCCAGACGCCGAGCAAGAGAAAAACCCGCCTTTACCAGAAAGGGCAGGATCTTGGGCGCATAACGGGCATTGGCCAGAATGAATCTTTGCCATTTATCCATCCTGTCATATTGCGCCGCCGTGCGAAGCGGCAATTGCGCCGCGCAGCCGATGACCCCATTCACCAGTTCCGGGCGCAGCAGCGACAGATTCAGCGCAAATCGCAAATCTGCTCCCATCGCTATCACCGCGCAGCGCCTGATATTCAGATATTCCAGAACCGTCAGGTAATCCTCGCACACGCCGTCCAGATGATCCTTGCTGCGGCGGTGAAGATCACTGCGGCCATAGCCCGCACGGATCGGCACGATCACCCGCAGCCGACGCTGCTTTGCCGCCCGCTCTGCTGAAGCCGGCCAGCGGATCAGCCCGTAATCCAGATGCATATACAACACGGGCCGACCGCTGGGCGCACCAAATTCGATCCACTCGAGTCTGCGCCCGTCATGGGTGGTCATTTCCTGAAAGACCAATGAGTCGAGTCCGCCGGTGGGTGCCAAAGCAACCACGCTATCGGTGGAAATACTGGCAACATCCATCAAGCCCAACACCACGCGCAGCAATTCAGACTGGCTGTGCGTTTCGGTCTTGGACAGAATCGAGCGCATCTGTGTGCGCACGGTTTCCTGCGAGCGTCCCCTCGCCTCGGCAATGTCTTTGACCGGCAGGCCCAAGGCTATGCCGCGCACGATCTCCACCTCGGCGCTGGTCAGGCCAAACGCCTCACGCACAGTATCCTCAAACCCTTCGGGCCAAACCAGTTCCGTGGACATGACCAGCGCCAGTGGACGCTCTGCTTCACCTTCCACCGGCCCAATCCGCACGATTACCGGCGATCCGGTGATCGAAGAACGGATCCGCAGCGTGACCACACGTTCGGCACGGCCCGAGGCAACCCGATAGATCATGTTGCGCAGGGTCTCGATATCTTCCGGCTCAAACGGCAAATCCGCCATCACGGCGCCATCACGCAACCCAAAGGCCACGGCTGCGGGGCGATTGAAAGAGACGATGCCCGCGTATTCATCGGCGAGGAACGCCGCAGACCGGGGAATATCCTCAAGGATCGAGCGAAACGCACCATCCACCCGCGTCGCCTCATAGCGGTCCAGAAAGATCGAGGCCCGGTTCAGATGCACTTCAAGTTCAGGGTCATTCAACGGCTCAAGCGTTTGTCCATTGGCCTGCCGATCAAAGCCGGTATGCCCTTCCCACAGATCAACCAGCGATTCCAGACGGATAGGGTCAAGGGCCACATCATAAAGCCGGTCCACGATCTCGGCACGGTGTTGGTGCACAAGGATTTCAGACCTAACAGAGGGTGGATCGCTTTCTGCCATACCCGCAACTAGGCCCAAGGAAACCCATAACAGCAAGTGAATTTCAATTGGAATGAAGAAAGTTATCGTAAAGATTGCTCTTCCCGCCAGCGCAACGCTTCAGGATTGCGCAAAACTGGCCCTTTCGCTGCGCGACTACTCGCAATAGTCTGGGACAAATGCGGCTGCACGATAAAGGATGAATCCATGATTACGCTTTACGGGGTCTACCGCTCACGCGCCTCGCGACCGCTTTGGCTATTGGCGGAAACCGCAACGCCCTTTACGCATGTGCTCGTGATTCAGTCCTACCGCCTGCCCGATCCGGCTGCGGCGGACGCTCCCTTGCACACCGCATCAACCGCGTTCCTCGCGGTCAATCCGTTGGGCCAGATACCCGCCTATGCAGAGGAGGGGTTGCTGCTGACCGAAAGCCTTGCAATCACCCAGCACATCGCGCGCCGCTATGGAGGGGCCTTGGGGCCACAAAACGATACCGAAGCCGCGCTGATTGACCAATGGTCCCTGTTTGCCGCCACTGCCATCGAAAGCCCCGCGCTGGAGATGTTGTATATTCAAGGCGATGGCGGCGATAAAACCCCTGAGGGGCAGGCCGCAATCGCCCTGAATGCCGAAAAACTGCGTCGCCCGTTGCGACGGCTGCAAAGCCATCTTGCCGCCCATTCACATCTGGTCGGCAACCGTTTTACCGTGGCCGATATCAATGTCGCCGAATGTTTGCGCTATGCCCAAGGCCACCCCAGCCTGCTGGGCGAGTTTCCGGCAGTGAAGGCCTGGCTTGAGACCTGTCAAGCGCGGGCGGGATTCAAGGTGATGTGGGCGGCACGGTCAGCCGAGCCTGCATAGACCAATGACTTGCAGCTTTGCTCGCGGAAATGTGCCACCACATCGAATGGTCAAGATGCAAAAGGTGATGGCGTAAGCGATGGCCATAAGCAAGCGGGGGCCACCACATCTTGCGCCCCTGCCCTGCTAAATGCTCTAATGGCCCACAAAAGCGATATAACAAGAATCGAGCAGCGCATGGCGAATGACCTTCTTTCCGACGGACCCCAGACCTATGACGCCTCGTCCATCGAGGTGCTGGAGCCGTTGGAGGCCGTTCGTTTGCGCCCCGGCATGTATATCGGCGGCATTGACGAGCGCGCCTATCACCACCTTGCCGCCGAGATCATCGACAACTCGATGGACGAGGCCGTCGCAGGCCATGCCAACCGCATCGAGGTGGAACTGCACGCCGACGGCTCGCTTACCATCCGCGACAACGGCCGTGGCATCCCCGTCGATCCGCACCCGAAATTCCCCGACAAATCCGCGCTGGAGGTGATCCTGTGCACCCTGCACTCGGGCGGCAAATTCGGCGGCAAGGCCTATGAAACCTCGGGCGGCTTGCATGGGGTGGGGTCGTCCGTCGTCAACGCTCTGTCGGACCGGATGTATGTCGAGGTTGCCAAGAACAAGGAACTTTACGCGCAGGAATTCTCGCGCGGCAAACCGCTGGGCCCCATTCAAAAGATCGGCGCCGCCCCCAACCGCCGTGGCACCTCCACCACCTTCCACCCCGACCCTGACATTTTTGGGTCGCACACGTTCCGCCCCTCGCGCCTGTTGCGCATGGTGCGATCGAAGGCCTACCTGTTTTCCGGCGTCGAAATCCGCTGGAAATCCGCGATCCCGGATGGCGACATGCCGATGGAG
>JAGPBG010000137.1 GCA_018063485.1 Cypionkella sp. | reverse complement strand
AAATATGAGTATGCGCTATCACCCTCGGCTTGCAGGCTGAACAGCGACAGTGCATCGCGTTTGGCATCACCGGTGTAGATCATGCCGATAGAGAACGGTGCGTCTGGCAGTTGCCCGTCAATCATCAGCCCACCATGGCTTTGCGCACGAAACAGCACTTGCCCAAGGATGCTATCGCGCGGCGTGCCCTCCTTGTTAAACTCCATCGGCGCGGCGCGCAAATGCTCAGCGCCCATCGCATGCCAGCCGCGTATCCGCCCATCGTCTTGCAAATCAAGAGTTTCCGAGGCCCGCGCATTGAACCAAACCGGCGCCGGCGAAGCCTTGGCAGGCGAGGAAGCGCGTGTGGCTCTGGCAGGGACCGGGGTATCCCACTGAGCGATCAAAGCACCTGACGGCAAGGAACCGGGGTATAGTATCGGCATCATAGCGCCCCCGGATGGCAGGGCACCAAGGCAGGAAGCGCCCAGCGGTGCAGGCTATCCCCGGCACGACTTGCGGCCGACCAGCCATCGCGCAAAGCGCCCCGATTGGCAGGAAAGGCATCCGGCGACGGGCCTTTGGCCCCATAAGCATAGGTCAGATATGCGGAAGTTTTTAGCGAAGCTGAAAGCGTCAGGATCAGGCTTTGTGGATCATCAGGAGCAATCGCCACATCGGTGATCGTGGGGGCTTTACCATCACAAAGCAGCGCAAAACCACAAGCGGGCCCCGCATTGAAACGATCCTCCAGCACCAGCCCCGACATCGCCCGGCAGGTCACCCGCAGCCTCTTGCCGTCATGCTCGGCGAGCAGGATTTGCGGACAAAACCAATCCTTGCGGGTGCTTAGGGCGGCAATCGCATGGGCGTCCATTTCCGCCATGCGGATGCGGGCGCCGTTGGTCGGGCGGGCGAAGCGGGTCTGTTCGAACATATATCCCGGCGCAGAGGCGGCAAAGCGATGCGGCGTGTGCGACCAGCCCAGTTCGGAATGGGCCAGAATGGCGGGGTGATGGGTTTCACTCTGGGTTCCGGCTTCGGCGGTGATCAGGAAAATCGGACGGTAAAGCTGGCGCGCGGCCATATCCGCCTCGATCTGCTGCATCAACCGGCGTAGCGCCGCGATACGGCTGGCGGCGTCAGACTGCGTATCTTCAAGTGACAGGTCAATCCCCACCGCCAGAACCTGCGGCCGTTTGCCCAGTGCCGAAGCCGCCAGAACCAGACTGTCGAGCGCCGACAGAAAATTCACATAAGCCTGCCCGCCATTCAGCGCATCAAGGCTCATCGCGCCATCTGTTTCGGTTCTGGCAACAATCAACGGCAGCGATTGCATCGCCTCGTAGCGCATCTGCAACAGCGCCCCGGCACTCAAAGCATCGCGCGGGCTATGCGCCAGCCGCTGGAGCGCGCCCGTCGGCTGCGCCTCGTCTGTCCCTTCATGACCCACCGCACCAAGATGATCACCGGGGGCAAGGATGTGATAGGCAAAGCCCGGCGGGCCATCGTTGAAACCGGCCCTGCGCGCGCCGCCGATGCTGAAAATCGCCTGCAAAGGCCCGATGGCATCGGCAATAATATCGCCGCCAGTCACCGGTTTGCAGTAATCGCGCGGAGGCCGTCCGGCCTCGATCCGCGCAGTAAATCGCAGCCAGTCGCCTTCTTTCCGCAGATTCCAGGCGTCGATATCGCCAATCAGATGGGCGGGCACCGCTTCGGGCAAAGCCAGCCGCTGCCGCAGATCCGCCAAAACCCGATCCGACAGCCGCAGAGTCAGACCGGTTTCATCAAAAGTAACCACATCGCCGTTTTCGGCGCGGATCAACACGCCATCCGCAGGGACTACGGACCGGGGCATCCCTGTCTGGGCTGTCTCGGGGTCATCTTCGGACATCAACCAACCTGTTCCAACTCGCGCCCGCTTTGTCGGGCCTCTTGCTGATTAAGACTTGCAACACTTTGCCCGCAAAGCAAAGCGTAACCGGGTTACTTTTTCCTGAATAGAAACAATAAAGCGCCCGCTTTTATCGGCGGAAATAGGTTTTCCACAGCCATAGGATCAGAAATGCTCCCAGAACCGCGCCGACAAAACCCGCCATCCAGCCGGTCAGCGTGATCAGCGCCCGTAAGACAAAGCCACCAATCAGTGCGCCGCCAACGCCAATCGCCACCGTGGTCGGAATATCGGTTTCCATCCGCATCATCCTCGTGGCGAAAAAGCCAGCCGCCGCACCGATGATGATCATCAAGATAAGCCCCATGGGAACCTCCATTTCAATCCTCGTCACATATGGGACCAGCGGGCGGCAATTGAAATGGCTGGTCGCATGAATTCGGCTGTCACGCGCCCGCCAGCATCCTGCGCGCGATCAGGCAAAATCGGCGCGGCTGATTTGCCTAGACAGGCCTGCACGATCCCCGCGCCCCGCGCGGCATGATCAGCAGAGGCGGTAACGACCCGATTTCTCGCGCTATCCATGGCAGCCGCCTTTTGCTGCGGCAGAGCCGGGCCTGCTGACGGTTTTCGACAGGATCAGGCCAAAATCACGGGCAAAGTCAAACCGCGCAAAAGTTCTTCGGCGGGGACAGCCCGTTTACCCTCGCGTTGGGCTTGGGTGATCTCGACCGCCCCCTGCCCGCAAGCAATGGTAAAGCCCCGCAGCACTTGCCCCGGCTGGCCGCTGCCAGTGGTTTCGCGGGCATTGAGCAGCTTTAACCGCTCGCCCTTCACCATCGTATACGCACCCGGAAAGGGCGACAGGCCCCTGATCATCCGCGCCACTTCGGCAGCAGGGCGCGTCCAATCCACCCGTGCCTCGGCCTTGTCGATCTTGGCAGCATAGGTCACGCCTTCGATTGCCTGCGGCACCGCCGGCAAAGGCAGCCGTTCCAGGGTCTGAACAATCAACCGCGCGCCCATCTGCGAAAGCCGGTCGTGCAGCGTGGCGGTGGTGTCTTCAGCGCTGATCGCCAACGCTTCCCGCGCCAGCACCGGCCCGGTATCCAGCCCGGCATCCATCTGCATGATGCAAACGCCGGTTTCACGATCCCCTGCCATGATCGCGCGCTGGATCGGTGCCGCTCCTCGCCAGCGCGGTAACAGACTGGCATGGATATTCAAACAGCCAAGCCGCGGCGCGTCCAGAAGCTGCTGCGGCAGGATCAAGCCATAGGCCACCACAATTGCTGCATCCGCGCCAAGTGCAGCAAACTCATGCTGCACCTCTTCGCTGCGCAGCGAAGCGGGATGGCGAACCGTCAATCCAAGCCCTTGCGCGCAGACCTGCACCGCACTGGGCCGGTCCGCCTTGCCGCGCCCGGCGGGTCGGGGCGGTTGGCAGTAAACAGCTATAATATCATGAGTTTGTGCCAATTTCCGCAGCACCGGAACCGAAAACTCCGGCGTGCCCATGAACACCAGCTTCATTGCACTTTCCGCCATTTCCCGGCCTTGGAAATCAACATGCTGCGACGCAGCGAAGAGAGCCGGTCAAAGTACATTTTCCCTGCCAGATGATCAATCTGATGCTGCACCGAAGTCGCCCACAGATGCACGAAATCGCGCTCTTCGATCTGCCCCTGATCATTCAGAAACCGCACCGTTACTGCACGGGGCCGCTTCACCACCGCTGACACTCCGGGCAGGTTGGGCGAGGCCTCTTCGTGTTCACGCATCTGGCCGGATGCGTACAGAATCTCGGGGTTCGCCATTCTTATCGCCTGCCCGCGCTCGGTGGAACAATCCACCACAGCCAGCCGCAGCGCAATACCGATTTGCACCGCCGCCAGCCCGTAGCCGGGCATCGCGTCCATGGTGTCGATCATGTCAGTCCAGATCGCACGCACCTCATTCGTGATCGCAGGCACATCATCGGCGCGCGCGCGCAGCACAGGATGCGGCCAGCGCAAACAGGCGCGAACACTCATTCCCGCGCCCTTTCGCGCTTCAGCTTTTCCATTTTGCGGGTGATCATCTGGCGTTTCAGCGGGCCAAGGTAATCAATGAACAATTTGCCCTCCAGATGGTCCATTTCGTGCTGAACACAGGTGGCCCAAAGCCGCTCGAACAGTCGCTCATGCACCGCCCCATCCAGCCCCAGCCAGCGGACTTTCACCGCAGCCGGGCGCCTCACCTCGGCATATTGATCGGGGATCGACAAACAACCTTCTTCATAGCTGTTCAAATCCTCGGATGCCCACAGCAGCTCCGGGTTAATCAGAACCATCGGCTCGGGCGTGCCCTGCTTGATGCAATCCATCACCAGAACGCGGGAAACCACCCCAACCTGCGGTGCCGCCAAGCCGATGCCCGGCGCGTCATACATCGTCTCCAGCATATCGGCGGCAAGCTGGGCAATCTCGGGCGTCACCGCAACCACAGGGGCGCAGGGCTTTTTCAGGCGGGGATCAGGATGGATCAGGATTGGACGTATCATGTTTCTGGATTTACGGCGCGTGGGGTTTTGGTGCAAGAGGGAGGGGTGAAAACTGCCACCTCGACGGCAGGGAATATCTGAAAGGAATATTTCCCGAACCAATGCATAATATCGTTACGATGTTCCATTTATTAATCAAAAACCAGTAAGACTTCCTGAATAATATATAGTATTCAGAACTTCAGACCACACCAAGGAGAGCAAGATGGATTTCGATACCTGCATCAGCCGCATTGGCACCCATTCCGCGAAATGGGACATGATGGAACCGATCTACGGCGTTCCGGCCAAAGGTGGGATTGCGATGTGGGTCGCCGATATGGATTTCCGCCCACCAGCCTGCGTGCAAAACGCACTGCAAGGCATGCTTGATCACGGTATCTATGGCTATTTCGGCGACGAATCCGATTATCTGAATGCGATCGAATGGTGGATGAAAAACCGCCACGGCTGGCAGATCGACAAGGCCGGGGTGTTTACCACGCATGGCCTTGTAAACGGCACCGGGCTTTGCGTGGATGCGTTCACCCGACCGGGCGACGGCGTTGTGCTGACCACGCCAGTTTATCACGCCTTTGCCCGCGTGATCAAAGCCGCCGGGCGCGAGGTTGTCGAATGCGCGCTGATCAACAACGCCGGCCGCTATGAGATGGATTTCACCGCTTGGGATGCCCAGATGACGGGGCGCGAGACCATGATGATCCTGTGTTCGCCGCACAATCCGGGCGGCCGGGTCTGGACGATGGAAGAACTGCGCGGCGTCGCTGATTTCTGCAAACGCCATGATCTGATCCTGGTCTCGGACGAGATTCACCACGATCTGGTGATGCCGGGCCAAAAGCATCACGCCATGGCCGTGGCAACCCCCGATATCGCCGACCGTCTGGTGATGATGACCGCCACCACCAAGACCTTCAACATCGCAGGCGGCCATTCAGGCAATGTGATCATCACTGATCCGGCTTTGCGCGCGAAATTTGCCACCCGGATGAATGCTTTGGGCATTTCGGCCAACTCCTTCGGCATCGTGATGGCAACCGCAGCCTATTCGCCCGAGGGTGCCGCCTGGGTGGATGCGGTGAGCACCTATATCGACGGCAACCGCAAGCTGTTCGATGCAGGGCTTGCCAAAGTTCCGGGCATCAAATCCATGCCACTCGAATCCACCTATCTGGCTTGGGTCGATTTCACCGATACCGGAATGAGTCATGCAGAATTCTGTGGCCGCGTTGAAAAGACCGCGAAAATTGCCGTGAACCATGGCAGCCCGTTTGGCAGCGGCGGCGAGAACTTCCTGCGTTTCAACCTTGCCACCCCGCGCTCTGTGGTGGCCGAAGCGGTTGAGCGGTTGCAGGCCGCGTTTTCCGATCTGCAATAGATCAGACGACGATTTTCGCGCCAGGAGGCGGGGTTTATCTTCGCCCCCGCCACGGTTAGCTGACGGCACTCAGGCCCTGGGCAAAAGCGCAACCGGGGTATTTTCATCGCGCCAATAATCCAGCGGCGCGCTATCACGCACAGCGGTCGAGCGTTTGAATTCGCAAACCAGATCACCGTTTTCTTCTGTGGAGGCCACGATCAGGCACTGGAATATGTGTCGCGCGCCATCGTAAACATCGACCAGACCCCGCAGTTTGGGCGTAAGTGAGCCATCGAGCACAAAGCCATCGTGCCAGAATCGCAGCACTGGAAATACCGCCTCACCCACCTGCACACGCAGACGCGATTTGCGGCTGCGATCAGCGCGGCGCGCAGCCTCAAGTCCGTCAGCAATCTCTTTCGGCAGGAATTCCAACATCATGCGCTCCTTTGTCTTGCGACAAGAGTTAACGTAAAACGTAACAGCTCCATGAAAAGAATGTGCGCAGAAAATGGTTAGAAATATGGTTCCGGTTATCTGTTGCACAAAAGCATCGAGAGCGTTGCTGTTTTGTCGCGATATTCATCAAAACAGCCGGTTGCAAAGCCCGTCGTAATCGGTTTCTCTCGCGCAAATTCACAAAAGGCCTGAAATGTCTGCTGTTCTGCTGATCCCCGCGCTGCTTCTGGATGCCGCTTTTGGCGA